>NZ_JBHUAF010000588.1:0-3295 GCF_042789895.1 Kitasatospora sp. NPDC056783 | reverse complement strand
CGGCGGCATCGGACGCCGACCAGTTCCGGGCAATCCCGCCGGGCGCTGGGTGACGAGTGACGAAGCAGGGCGGCGCCGCCGTCCTGGTGGGAAGTGCGGGAGGACCAGGTGAGTGGAGCCACGGGTGCTGCGGGAGGAACCTCCGGCGGCCGTCCGGGCGCGCAGGGCGGGGGTTCGTACGGCGTCCCGCAGCCGCCGAACGATCACTCGACCGCGTCCACCTCGCTGATGCCGCCGACCGGTGGAGCGGGCCAGAGCGGTGCCGGCGGCTTCTCGCAGCCCACCACGTACGCCAAGGGCCAGCCGACCCCGGCCCGGGGCACCCGGGTCGGAGGCGGCAACACCCCGCCCGGCGGAACCCCGGCGGTCGGCCCCGCCGGCGCGGGAGCGGCGCGCCGTCCGGCGGCTCCCCCCGCGGCCGGCGGCTCCGGCCTCGGCCGGACCCGCAAGGCCCGGCTGCGGGTGACCAAGGTCGACCCGTGGTCCGTGATGAAGGTCAGCTTCCTGCTGTCGCTGGCCGTCGGCATCATCCTCATCGTGGCCTCGGCGGTGCTGTGGATGACGCTGGACTCGCTCGGCGTCTTCGACTCGCTGAGCAAGACCCTCAAGGACGTCACCGGCTCGGACAGCAACGGCGGCGTCAACCTGATGGACTACGTGGGCTTCGGCAAGGTGATGACCTTCACCACGCTGATCGCCGTGGTCGACGTCGTCCTGCTGACCGCCCTGTCCACGCTCTCCGCGTTCATCTACAACGCGGCGGCGGGCTTCACCGGCGGCGTCGAGCTCACCCTGGCCGAGGAGGACTGATTCCGGCCAGATCCTGACTGTTATTCAGTTCCCCGTCCACAGACGGAATGCGCGGACCCCAGCGGTTGTTCCAGCCTGGGGTCCGTCGGCATTTCGGGTGACAGCCGGCTGCCCGCGGCGTGCCGCCCGGAATCCGGGCACCCGCCGTGGGCTTAGCTGGGTGCCGCCCGTCCCGCGCGCGGGAGTGCCGCCGGCCTGCCCCGGTCCGCCCGACCGGGGCAGCAGGTTTCCACAGGACGACTGGACGGAGGCGCGCGGTGGGGAAGCTCGCAGGTCAACTGGTCGAGGCCCTGGAAGGGCTGTTGGGGGTCCCGGTACCACTGCGGGTGCAGGCCTGGGACGGCAGCGTCGCGGGGCCTCCGGGAGCGCCCACCGTGGTGCTGCGCAACCGCCGGGCGCTGCGTCGGCTGGTCTGGCGGCCGGACGAGCTGGGCCTGGCCCGCGCCTACGTCGCGGGGGACCTGGACCTCGCCCCCGGCACCGACCTGTACGAGACGCTCTCCGCGGTCGCCCGCTTCGCCGAGCTGCCGGAGATCCGCACCCGGGACCTCGGGCCGCGCGAGGTCCTCGGCGCCCCGGGCCGCCGGGTGCTCGCCGCGGCGCTGCGGGCCGGGGCGCTCGGCCTCGAACCGGAACCGCCCCGGGAGGAGGCCCGCACGGCCCGGGGCCGGCTGCACAGCCGCAGCCGGGACCGCGAGGCCATCAGCCACCACTACGACGTCGGGAACGACTTCTACCGCCTCGTGCTGGGCTCCTCGATGGTCTACTCGTGCGCCTACTGGACGCCGGAGGCGAAGAGCCTGGAGGCCGCCCAGGAAGCCAAGCTCGACCTGATCTGCCGCAAGCTCGGCCTGCGGCCGGGGATGCGCCTGCTGGACGTCGGCTGCGGCTGGGGCTCGCTGCTGCTGCACGCCGCCGAGCACTACGGGGTCACCGCGGTCGGCGTCTCCATCTCCAAGGAGCAGGTCGCGCTGGCCCGTGCCCGGGTCGAGGAGGCCGGTCTGTCCGACCGGGTGGAGGTCCGGCTCCAGGACTACCGGGAGATCGCGGACGGCCCCTTCGACGCGATCTCCAGCGTCGGGATGGCCGAGCACGTCGGCTCCGAGCAGTACCGGATCTACGCCGAGGGCCTGCACCGGCTGCTGGTGCCCGGCGGCCGGCTGCTCAACCACCAGATCGCCCGGCGCCCCGACATCCCCGGCGAAACGCACCGCACCAGCCCCTTCATCGACCGCTACGTCTTCCCGGACGGCGAGCTCTCCCCCGTCGGTTCCACCGTGGCCCGGCTGGAGGAGGCCGGCTTCGAGGTCCGGGACGTCGAGTCGCTGCGCGAGCACTACGGGCTGACCCTGCGCGAGTGGGTGGCCAACCTGGAGGCGCACTGGACGGAGGCGGTCCGGCTGGTCGGCCGCGGCCGGGCCCGGGTCTGGCGGCTGTACATGGCGGCCTCCGCGCTCGCCTTCGAGCAGAACCGGATCGGGGTCAACCAGGTCCTCGCCGTACGCAGCACCGAGGAGGGCTCGGCGGGCCTGCCGCCGACCCGCGAGGAGTGGCTGCTGCGCCCCTCCGCCGCCGCGCCGGAGCTGGTCACGGGGGGCGTCGCCGCGGCCCCGGCCGACCCGGATTTGGGAGATCGGCGGTCGGTCCGCTAATCTTTCAGTGCGGCAAGGGCCTATAGCTCAGACGGTTAGAGCGCTTCCCTGATAAGGAAGAGGCCACAGGTTCAAGTCCTGTTAGGCCCACAACCGCGAAGGGCCCGGAGTGATCCACTCCGGGCCCTTCGGCGTTTCCGCCTCCGGGCGGGGGCCGTCCGTCCGGCCCGGGGCCCTCCGGGCCGCTCCGTGCGGCGGCCGGACCGGCGGCCAGGAGGTACGGCGTCAATCCTGGGACCGGACCGTCGGGTTGGCCGTGCCGGTGGCTGGTCACGATTGGGACACCGGTGTGTATCATCGGCCGCAAGGGCAGTCTGGCACCCGGTCCGCCCGTTCGAGCTCGAAACACCATCTGGACTCGTCGGCCCGGCCATTCCGCCGGATCCGGCTCTTGAGTCCGCCAACGCAAGAAGGACGAGGTCCCGCGGTGAAGAAGCTTCTCCTGGTCGCCCTGGTCGCCCTCGGCGGCTTCTTTGTCTACCGTCAGGTCCAGGCGGACCGCGCCGAGCAGGACCTGTGGACCGAGGCCACCGACCCGGTCCCGGCCGGTCGCTGAGCCCCGGGCGATCTGACGATCGACGAATTCCGGAGGCGCCGGACGGCGCCTCCCGGGCCGGCCGGCCCGGTCGACCAACCGGACCGGCCGACCCCAGGGAACGGCACTTTTCCAGGGGGACGGCGCTGGGAACCGCGCCGGAACCCGGTACGCTAGTGCCCGTTGGCACGCGCGCGGTGCCGTCGAGGGGCATTAGCTCAGTTGGTAGAGCGCTGCCTTTGCAAGGCAGATGTCAGGAGTTCGAGTCTCCTATGCTCCACAGTTCACTGCGGTGGCC
>NZ_JBHUAF010000587.1:0-3312 GCF_042789895.1 Kitasatospora sp. NPDC056783 | reverse complement strand
GGTCCGGGCCGGGAGTTCGAGCCGGGTGAGGAGCGCCGAGGGCGAGACCTCGACCACCCGGCAGCGAGCCCGGTGGCGGCAGTGGCGGGCGACCGAGCCGTGCCGCAGCCGGTCCAGCCGGCGGCGGGTGGCGGCGCCGAGGACGAGCAGGTCCTCCGGCCCGGTGACGGCGCCGACCAGCGCGGGGCCGGGCTCCGAGTTGACCACCAGCGGGTGGATGACCAGGTCGGACGGGTAGCCGCCGTAGGCCTGCTCGAAGGCGACGTCGAGGCGCCGACGGGCGGCGTGCTCCAGTTCGGCGAGCGGGCGCAGACCGTCCCGCTCGCTCACGGCCCAGGCGGCGACGGGCACCAGCACCGCCTGGCTGCGGGCCGCCTCACCGACGGCGTGGTAGAGGGCGGCCAGACTGCTCAGTGATCCGCTCAGGCCGACGATCACTCGGGTGGTCCCGGTCATGCCCGTTCGCCTCCGTCTCTCCGGCGGAACTCTCCGTCGAGTCCTGCCGGTTCGGAACTCCTTGCTTCGGATGACTCCAGTGAACCGCGGAACCGATCCCTCCGTACGGCCGCTGACGCCACCATGACGCAGGTCTCACCGATCTTGACGGACCTCTGGCGGGGCGCGGGGTGCCTTCGTGCGTCGCGGCTCCGGCCGCCCGGTCGGCGCCGCCGGACGACCCGCTGTCAGGAGGGCGTCAAGGACGGGGGTCCGGGCGTACGCCCTGCGTCAAGGACGGGTGCGGTCGGTGCGCGGAGGGTCTCCACTGGAGGGGTCCGGCCGCACGGGCCGGCTCTCGAAGGGACCAGCCATGACCACCGCCACCGCCGTCATCGACGTCGACCAGCCGCGGCAGCGGACGGTCCGCCTCGCGCCCGTCACTTCGCGCCAGGACCGTCCCGAGCCGCCTGATCCGTCCCCGGCGGCGGACCGCGACCGCACCCGCCCGGCGCACTGCCGGTTCGCGCTGCACTACGAGGACTGACCCGCGAGGACCGGCCCGCCGTCCCACGCCCCGCCCCCAGGAGGAGCCGCCATGACCCAGCTCAGCGCCCCGCCCGTCCCCACGGCCCCCGCCGCACCCGCCGCCCCCGTCCGCGCCGACGCGCTGGGCGTTCCCTGGCCGGCCTCGGCGCGGCCCGGCCGGGGCCCGGCCGACCTGCTGGTCGGCGGGGTGGGGCTGGCCGAGGCCGCCGAGCGGTTCGGCACCCCGCTGTACGTGCTGGACGAGGCCGAGGTGCGCGCCCGGGCCCGGGCCTACCGACGGGCGCTTCCGCACGCCGAAGTGCTGTACGCGGCCAAGGCGTTCCTGTGCAGCGCGATGGCCGAGTGGGTGGCGGACGAGGGCCTGGGGCTGGACGTGTGCTCGTCGGGCGAGCTGTGGCTGGCGGTCTCGGCGGGCTTCCCGGCGCAGCGGATCCTGCTGCACGGCAACGCGAAGTCCCCGGAGGAACTGCGGCTGGCGCGGCGGCTGCGGGTGGGGCGGATCGTCATCGACGGGCCGGCCGAGATCGCCAGGCTGGCCGCGCTGGTGGCGGCCGACACCCCGCAGCGGGTGCTGGTCCGGGTGGTCCCGGGGATCTCGGCAGGGCACCACCCGGCGGTGCGGACCGGGGTCGGCGGGCAGAAGTTCGGCTTCCCGATCGAGGGCGGGGACGCGGCGGACGCCATCGCCCGGGTGCTCGACCAGCCTGGTCTCGAACTGGCGGGTCTGCACTGCCACTTGGGCTCGCAGATCGCCTCGGTCGAGCCCTATCTGCTCGCGCTGGACGCGCTGGTGCGGCTGCTCGCGGCGGTGCGGGACCGGCACGGCGTGGAGCTGCCGGAGCTGGACCTCGGCGGCGGGCACG
The DNA here is from genome assembly GCF_042789895.1 of Kitasatospora sp. NPDC056783. Classification (NCBI taxonomy): domain Bacteria; kingdom Bacillati; phylum Actinomycetota; class Actinomycetes; order Kitasatosporales; family Streptomycetaceae; genus Kitasatospora; species Kitasatospora sp. NPDC056783. Next base: position 1,465 of record NZ_JBHUAF010000587.1, on the reverse strand, counting down.
GCATCGGCTACCTGCCCGGGGACGACGAGCTGGACCTCGCCGACTTCGCGGTCCGGGTGACCGACCGGCTGGCGGTGCGCTGCGCCGAGGCCGGGCTGGAGGTGCCCCGGCTGGTGGTGGAACCGGGCCGGGCGATCGCCGGGCCGGCCGGGGTGGCGGTGTACCGGGTGCTGTCGGTGAAGCACACGGCCGACGGCCGCGGCTTCGTCGCGGTGGACGGCGGCATGAGCGACAACCCGCGCCCGGCCCTGTACGGATCGCCGTACACGGTGCGGCTGGTCGGCCGCCGCTCGGAGGCGGGCGAGGCGCGGGTGGACGTCGTCGGCCGCCACTGCGAGGCCGGGGACGTGCTGGTCCGGGACGCCGCCCTGCCCGCCGACCTGCGCCCGGGTGACCTGCTGGCGATGCCGGCGGCCGGCGCGTACCAGCTGTCCATGGCGTCCGGCTACAACCTGGTCGGCCGCCCGGCGGTGGTGGCGGTGAAGGACGGCCGGGCGCGGCTGTTGATCCGGCGGGAGACGGTGGAGGACTTCCGGCTGCGGGAGGTCGGCCGCTGACACCGGGCGCGGGGTCGGCCGCCGCCGGGCGCGGGCCGGGCGGCGAAAAAGCAGGTGAGAGGGTGTGCCGGCCTTCGGTAGGGTCCCGCCCGTGACGAACTGGCGTGAGATCTACGAGGCCGACTGCGCGATCCCCGAAGGCCGGGACCTGGACGACCTGGTCGCTGAACTGGCGGCGGCCCTGGGGGACCCGGACCCGGAGATCCGGGACGGTCACCCGTACGCGGTCCTGGACGCCTGGATCCGGGGCGGGGTGATCGACGGCGAGCGGCGGCTGGCGCTCGGCGACCTGATGGCGGAGCGCTTCACCGACCCGCGGATCGAGGCCCGGACGTTCGCCCCGCTCGTCCTGACGATGATCGTGGGCCGGGGCGGCCTCCGGCCCGAGTGGCTCGACGCGTTCGCCGCCTGGTACCGCTCGGAGACCGACCTGCGCGGCCGCGACGACACGCTCGGCTGGCTGCACGCGGTGGCGCACGGCGCGGACCTGCTGGGGGCCCTCGGCCGGCGGCCCGAGGTCGACCCCGAACCGCTGTTCGCGCTCGCCGCCGAGCGCCTGCTCACCCCGACCGACCACCTGTTCGCCGAGCGGGAGGACAACCGGCTCGCCCGGGCCCTCGCCCTGGTCCTCACCCGCCCGGACCTGACGCCGGAGCGGTCGACGGCTTGGCTGTCGACGATCGGCGAGGCCTTCGCCGCGCAGGAGCGCGGGCCGATGCCGGTCTGGGCCTCGAACACCGTCCGCACCCTGTTCGCCCTGTACGTCCTGGCGGACCTCGGAGTGCCGACGGAGCGCGGCGGCCGGCCGGTCCCGCTCGCCCACGGTGACGCGGTCAAGGCGAGGCTGGCCGAGGTGGTCCGGCCGGTGTTCCCGTACGCCTGAGAAGCCGCGCGGCCGGCGCGAGAAG
>NZ_JBHUAF010000586.1:0-3368 GCF_042789895.1 Kitasatospora sp. NPDC056783 | reverse complement strand
ACAGCCCAGCGGAGCACTCGAAGGAGGAAGAAGCCCCTGGCCACGGCCTCGGTCACTCAGCGGGGCTCAGGAGAACTCGCGGGATGTCGCACAGTAGGCCGAGTGGGTCCACAGGCCGGTAGTCGCCATGTGGGGCACAGGGACGTCTGTCGGGCTGCTGCCGTCGTGCAGTTGGAAGACGGCGGAGGCCACGAAGGCCAGTACGTCGAGCGGCTCCCACAGGCTGGTCCAAGAGGCGAGGGACGGGGGAAGAGCAACGCGTCGGTCACCGGCGTACGGCTGGAGCTGGCCGCCGCGGGGGTCGCAGACGTGGAAGAAGGCCGCCTGCGAGCCGAAGGTGAGCAGCTTCTCGGTCCACAGTGGGCTGGTCCCGGTGGCCATGTCCACAGCGACGACCCCGCTGAGGCTGTGGGCCACCACCCGCACCGGGCGGTTCGGGTGTCGGCCGAGCGCGGGGTCGATGGCGTCGATGCGGTCCCGTACTCGGGTGTGGATCGCGGCCTGGTGGCGCTGGTAGACGAGGACGTCCCCGAGGAAGCGCGCCGTTCCGGGGCCGAACCGGAGCCTCAGCGCGTGGTTCATCCGGCCGGCGGTCGCCTTGACGGCGGCGCCGGCCACCCGGTCCAGGTCGATCAGCCGCCTGCGGACCAGGGTGCGCAGCCGCCCTTCGGTGTCGGCCGCTCCGGGGCCGCGCAGTTCGGCGTAGCCCCGTTCCTCGTCGGGGACGGCGTCGGCCGGAGACGTCTGCCAGGCGATCGGCCCCGGCTCCGCCGGTCGTCGCGTATCGCGTACGGGATCTTGAGGACACGAGCCGCCCATGGCAGGCTCATGGCGCATGATCGACGACTTCGCGAAGGACAACCTGCACGGGAGGCTGCGGCGGGACCGCGCGGCACTGCTCTGGAAACTCGACGGCTTGTCCGAGTACGACGCCCGCCGGCCCCTGACGGCGACCGGGACCAACCTCCTCGGCCTGGTCAAGCACGTGGCCACCGTCGAGGCCAGGTATTTCGGCGAGGTCTTCGGCCGCCCGTCCCCGGAACCGCTGCCCCGGTGGCAGGACTCCGACGGCGGCGACCTGTGGGCGACCGAGAACGAGACCCGCGATCAGATCATCGGGTTCTATCAGCGGACATGGGAACACTCGGACGCGACGATCGACGGGCTTCCCCTCGACGCCCCCGGCCACGTGCCGTGGTGGCCGGAGCCCCACGCCCGCACGAACCTGTTCGCCGTCATGGTCCACGTCCTCGGCGAGTGCGTCCGGCACGCCGGGCACGCCGACATCCTGCGCGAGGGCCTCGACGGCCGGACCGGGCTGCGCCCCGAACACGAGAAGGAGATCGACGAGCGAGCCCGTGCGGCCCACCGCGCGAAGATCGAGCGGGCCGCCAGGTCGGCCGCGCCGATCGAGGCTCGGAGGTCGTCTCAGTGACGTGACGCTCGTGCGCCGCCGGCGACGCCCGCCGCCGAGCTGCCGCCGCGCTCCTCGGCGGGCCGGGTGAGCGCCCGGAGTCCCGTTACCGCGTCGGCCGCACAGCGCGCCGCACCCGCCGCCACCATCTGGCCTGGCCGCGCCAGTACGGGTACTGGTGGTGGGTGAGGCGGGTCTCGGTGTGGTCGGGGCCCAGTTCGGCCTTGGTACGGGCGAGGGCTTTCCCCGCTATGGCCAGAGGTTCCTGCCGCGCCCCGCGCTGACAGCCGAACGGTGCCGACCGCGCCGGTGCTCATCGCCGTGCGGCCAGGTCCGGATCGCGCAGCGGTCGAAGGCCCCTTACTGGGCCTTGTAGCCGCCGTCGACGTTGAGGATGGTTCCGGTGACGAAGGACGCGGCGGGGGAGGCCAGCCAGGCGATGGCCTCGGCGACCTCGGTGGGGCGGCCGATCCGGTTGACCGGCTGGAGGGCGGCGATGGCGGCCTCGTCCCAGGTGCCGGCCTCGATGGCGGTGTTGAGGATGTCGGTCTTGATGGAGGCGGGGGCGACGGCGTTGATGCGGATGCCGTCGGTGGCGTATTCGAGGGCGGCGGACTTGGTGAGGCCGACCACGGCGTGCTTGGTGGCGGAGTAGTTGGCCGCGTAGCGGATGCCGCCCAGGCCCGCGATCGAGGCCAGGTTGACGATGGAGCCGCCGGGGGTGTCCTGGGCCAGCATCTGCTGGATCTGGTACTTCATGCTCCAGAAGACGCCGAGGACGTTCGTGGTGAGCATCTGCTGGAAGCGGCTGGTGGGTTCGTCGGCGAGGCGGCCGCGGTCGAGGGAGATCCCGGCGTTGTTGACCGCGACGTCGAGGCGGCCGTAGCGCTCGACGGTGGCCGTGACGAGGGCGGCGACGGATTCCTCGGAGTCGACGTCGGCGGTGATGAAGGCGGCTTCGCCGCCGTGGTTGCGGATCTCACGGACGACGGCCTCGCCCGCTTCCCTGCGGCGGCCGGAGACGACGACGGCGTGGCCGGCGCGGGCCAGGGCGAGGCTGGTCTCCTTGCCGATGCCGGTGGTGGCGCCGGTGACGAGGGCGACGCTGGGAACGCTCATGGTGGTGGACCTCTTTCGGGCGAGGGTGGGCACGGTCGGCTGCCCCGGTTTAGGAGACCGCCGGTCTGTTGTGTTCCAACTTAAGAGACCGACGGTCTGATGTCAAAAGACCGGCAGTCTGTAATATGGGGGCATGGCGACTTTCCAGCGGGCGCGCAGCGAGGAACAACGCGAGATCCGGCGGCGGGCGATCCTCGACACCGCGGCGGCGATGCTCGACGAGATGCCCGTGGGCGCGCTCAGCCTCAACGAGCTGAGCCGGCGCGTGGGCCTGGCGAAGTCCAACGTGCTGCGCTACTTCGAGTCACGCGAAGCCGTCCTGCTGGAACTGCTGGACCGCGACTGGCGGCAGTGGAACGCCGCGCTCGCCGAACAGCTCGCCGCCTCGGTCACCCCCGACGCCCCGCCGATGCGGCGCGGCCGGGAGTTCGCCGCCGTCCTGACGCACTCCCTCGCGCGGCGCCGGGTGCTGTGCGACCTGCTCAGCGCCCAGGCGGGCGTCCTGGAACACAACGTCTCCGCGGACGTGGCCGCCCGCTACAAGCGGGCGGCCATCGAGAACGTCGCCGCCCTGGCCGCGCTCGCCCGCCGGCACCTGCCCGAACTCGGCGGCCACACCGACCGGTTCTGCGCCCAGGCCGTCATGGTGAGCGGCGCGGTGTGGACCCACGCCCGGCCCTCCGCCGCCATGCTCGCCGCCTACGAGGCCGATCCCTCGCTCGCCGCCCTGCGGATGGACTTCTCCACCACCCTGGAGGAGATGCTGACGACCCTCATCGCGGGCACCCTCGCCGGCGCGGAGTGACCGGGCGCCGGGAATTCGTCCGGCCGAGGC
>NZ_JBHUAF010000585.1:0-3381 GCF_042789895.1 Kitasatospora sp. NPDC056783 | reverse complement strand
ATCCGCCGCTACATCATCTGGCGAAACAAGCACGCCGCCGACGAACGACTACGCGAGGTCGTCACCAGGGCGAACGTTGCCTGATGCGGCACTAGACAGGATGGACGATCCCGGGGGCAGGTTGCCAGCCTCGGCGGCAGCCTGTCCAAAACCTGCGGTGAGCTGCGGTGATCTCCCCTGAGTCCGACATCAGCGTCTGACATCAACGACAGCGGACACCGGAAACCCCACCGGCATTCGGGTGGATCATTGCCGGGCCGCGATCACGGGCATGTGCAGCTACGGACACCGCCCGATCGAACTTACAAAGCAGATGTCGGCGGTTCGAAACCGTCCGCGCCCACCCCTCGAACAGCTGAAACGCAGGCTACGGCCCAGGTCAGGAGCATGATCCCGACCTGGGTCGTCGTCGTTCCCGCGGTTTCACCAGGGCCTCGGACAAGCTCGGCACGGCCTTGCCGAACGGGCGTGACTCCTGAATTTCGCCCAAACGATCATGGTGTGCCGGTGGCTCCGGCGCGTGGTGGGGGTGCCGGGGCGGGTGAGGATCGGGGGAGTGGTCGGACCCCCGGAGCGGTGGCGGATGGCTGAGCAGGTCGGGGAGTCGCGCGGGTGGTCATGCGCAACGTGGTCGGCGGGCTGTTGGCGATGGCGGTGACGTGCAGCGGCGGTGTGCTGCTGGAGCAGGTCACCGGGTGAGCCCCGGCCGTCCCGACAGGCGGGGTCGGGCGGCCTGTGTTTGTGTGACTGCAGACCGCTTGGGAGAGGTGAATCGCTGTGACCATGCCCCCGTTCGGGTCGAACGACCCGTTCTCCGACCTGCTCAGCCGGTTCTTCGGGATGAGCCCGCTGGCCTCCCCGCCCGCCGTGCAGCGGGTGCCGATCGGGCGGCTGCTGAGCGAGTCCTCGCAGGAACTGCTCGCGCTGGCCGCGCAGCGGGCGGCGGAGGACGGTTCCAGTGACCTCGACACCGCGCACCTGGCCTGGGCGGCCACCCGGGTGGAGCCCTCGCGCCGGATGCTGGAGCGGGCCGGCATCGACCCGGACCGGCTCTCCGGGGACCTGGAGCACGCCCTGCCGACCGGCACCGCCGACCGGGTGGACGACCGGCCGGCGCTCACCCCTTCGGCGAAGCGCGCGCTGCTCGCCGCGCACGCCCGTTCGCAGGCGGTCGGCGCCTCGTACATCGGGCCGGAGCACATCCTCGGCGCGCTGCTCGACCAGGAGCGCTCGGGCGCCGGCGTGGCGCTGCGCAACGCGGCGCCCTCGCAGGAGGCGCTGAAGTCGGTGCTGGAGGGGCGCGGCACCGGGGGCGAGCGCAGCAGCACGGGCGCGCACCCGAGTGAGACGCCGACGCTGGACGAGTACGGGCGCGATCTGACCGAGGAGGCGCGCTCGGGCCGGCTGGACCCGGTGGTCGGGCGGGCCGAGGAGATCGAGCAGACCGTCGAGATCCTCTCCCGGCGGACCAAGAACAACCCGGTGCTGATCGGTGAGCCGGGCGTCGGCAAGACCGCGATCGTCGAGGGCCTGGCCCAGCGGATCATCTCCGGGGACGTGCCGCAGAGCCTCAGGGAGAAGCGGGTGGTCACCCTCGACCTGACCGCGCTGGTGGCCGGCTCCAAGTACCGGGGCGAGTTCGAGGAACGGCTGAAGAACGTGATCGACGAGGTCACCGCGGCCGAGAAGAGCGTGATCCTCTTCCTGGACGAGTTGCACACCGTGGTCGGTGCGGGCGGCGGCGAGGGCTCGATGGACGCCGGCAACATCCTCAAACCGGCGCTCGCGCGGGGTGAGTTGAGCGTGGTGGGTGCGACCACGCTGGACGAGTACCGCAAGCACGTGGAGAAGGACGCCGCGCTGGAGCGCCGCTTCCAGCCGGTGCTGGTGCCCGAGCCGAGCGTCGAGGAGACGGTCGAGATCCTCCATGGGCTGCGCGACGCGTACGAGGCGCACCACCAGGTGAGGTTCACCGACGAGGCGCTGGACGCGGCGGCGGCGCTCTCCGACCGGTACGTCGGCGACCGCTTCCTGCCCGACAAGGCGATCGACCTGCTGGACCAGGCCGGCGCGCGGGTCCGGCTGCGCAGCCTGAGCGGGTCCACCGAGGCGACCGGCGTGCAGGACCGGATCACCAAGCTGAAGCGGGAGCTGGACGAGGCCGTCGCGGACGAGGAGTTCGTCCGGGCCGCCAACCTGAAGACCGAACTGCGGCAGACCGAGGACGAGTTGGCGTCGATCGCCGAGTCCCGCGAGGACGTCGTCGACGTGACGGCCGACGACATCGCGCAGGTGCTCTCCTCCCGCACCGGCATCCCGGTCGCGGAGCTGAACGCGACCGAGAAGGAGCGGCTGCTCAAGCTGGAGGAGCACCTGCACGAGAAGGTGATCGGCCAGGACGAGGCGGTCACCGCGGTCGCCCAGGCGGTGCGCCGCGGCCGGGCCGGGATGGGCGACCCGGACCGGCCGACCGGCTCCTTCCTCTTCCTCGGGCCGACCGGCGTCGGCAAGACCGAGCTGGCGAAGGCGTTGGCGGCGCTGCTGTTCGGCGACCCGGACCGGATGATCCGCTTCGACATGAGCGAGTTCCAGGAGAAGCACACCGTCTCCCGGCTGGTCGGCTCCCCGCCCGGCTACGTCGGCTACGAGGAGGCCGGGCAGCTGACCGAGGCGGTGCGCCGCAAGCCGTACAGCGTGCTGCTCTTCGACGAGGTGGAGAAGGCCCACCCGGACGTCTTCAACCTGCTGCTCCAGGTGCTGGACGACGGACGGCTGACCGACTCCCAGGGGCGTACGGTCGACTTCCGCAACGCCGTGGTGATCATGACCAGCAACCTCGGCTCGCAGCGGATCCTCGACCACGCGGGCAACGTGGACGAGATCAGGGACGACCTGATGCGCGACCTGCGCACCCAGTTCCGGCCGGAGTTCCTCAACCGGATCGACGAGGTGATCGTCTTCCACGCGCTCACCCGGAAGGACCTGCTGTCCGTGGTGGACCTGTTGCTGGAGCGCAGCCGGCGCCGGCTGCGGGCCCAGGACGTCCGGCTGGACGTCACCGAGGCGGCCAAGGAGTACCTGGTCAACCGGGGTTACCAGCCGGAGTTCGGGGCCCGGCCGCTGCGCCGGACGATCCAGTCGGAGCTGGACAACCGGATCTCCAACCTGCTGTTGGACGGAACGGTTCGGGAGGGGGACACGCTGCTCGCGGACGTGAGCGACGGGGAACTGGTGGTCACCCTGGCCCGGCCGGAGGCCTCGGCGACCTTCGAGGAGGCGGAGGCGAAGGCGCGGGCCGCCGCGGAGGACTGATCCGGGCGTGATCGCCGACGTTCGGGCGTACTCCGGCGGGAGTACGCCCAAACGCCACTGGTGGAGGAC
>NZ_JBHUAF010000584.1:0-3385 GCF_042789895.1 Kitasatospora sp. NPDC056783 | reverse complement strand
CGGCCCGGCCTGCCGGTCAGCTCCCGCTGGGGCCGCTGACCGCGGTCGTCGTCTTCTTCCCGAGCGGCCTGATCGTGATCTGGTTCATGCCGCCCCCCGTTCTCGGTCGCGATGGATCAACCGCGGATTCACAGTTGACCGGATGTCAGTAGGGCACGTGTGCTTCGCGTGCGTCAAGTGATCTGTTGGGGACGGGGGTTGCTCATGTTGATGCGTCCGAAGGTGGCTCGCAGGCACTGTGGGCGCCCGGACCAAGTGGCGGCAACGGCGCCGCTTCGTCCCCGAACGCCGACCGTGAGCGGGGAGATTCCCCGGGCGGCCGTCTCCTGCCGACGGACCTCCAGGAACGCTTCGGCGTCTCCGCCGTTCCCGTGCGGGAAGCGCCGCGGACGCCGGAGGCCGAGTGGGTGATCGTCATCGTGCCGGGAACAGGCGCCAGGGTGACCCGGCTGACGCTGTCCGAGTCGGGGAACACGTACGCGATGCGCCGTCCCACCAAGGGCACCGGCTCCCGCGCCGCACTCGCCATGGTCTTCAATCCGGTCGAGTCCGCCCAGGCCCGCTGGCGGCCCGTCAACGGTGTCCCGCTTGTCCCGCTCGTCCCGCTCGTCCGCGCCGAAGCCTGCTTCGAACGAGGTCGGCTGGTCGAACACCCCGAGCTGGTGGCCGCACGAACGGGCTCGAACGATATATATCGATGCTCGATATATACTCGGGATGTGACGAGACAAAAGCCGCTCTTGACGGAACCGCAGTACTTCATCCTCGCCGCGCTCGTGGACGGGCCCCTGTACGGCTACGGCGTCATCAAGACCGTCGAGCAGATCTCGGACGGCCGGCTCAGGCTCGCTGTCGGCACCCTCTACGGAGCGCTGGAGCGGATGGAGCGATCAGGGCTGGTGGCCACCGACCGCGAGGAGATCGTGGACGGCCGGGCACGGCGCTACTACCGGCTCACCGAGGACGGTGCCGACACGCTCCGCCAGGAGGCGCTGCGCATGGAGCAGGCAGCGGCCGTCGTCATCGGGCGCTCGCGGATGGCAGGGATCACCAGGGCATGAACCGTCTGCTGCTCGCCGCCTACCCCAGGGCATACCGCTCCCGGCAGGGGGAGGAACTGCTGGCCACTCTGGCCGAGGCGTACCCCGGCCGCTCCTGGCCCCCACTGCGGGAGGCGGTCGCGCTGGTGCGCGCGGGGGTACAGACCCGTGCCCGTGCCGCCTCCGACGACCCGGCCCGTCCGTGGTGGCTGGACGGCGCCCATCTGGCCGCCCTCGCACTCGCCGCCCTGGCGCTTGTGCCGTACCTGCAGGATGTGTGGGACTGGACACTGCGTGTCGATCCCAGCGGGCACGCCATCGACTTCCGCTTCGCCGGCTGGTACCCGTGGGCACAAGGCCCCGGCACGCAGACGCGGATGCTGCCCTACGGCCTGCTCCCGCTGGTCTGCCTGGTCGCCCTGCTGCGCGGCAACCCGTGGATCGCGTTGCCGGCGTCGGCGGCGATGATCTACGCCGGTGCCACGGTCGGCAGCTCGACGATCTTCGGTGACGAGGGCCGGGTGGGCCCGGGCTACTACGGGCTGGCCGCCCCGATCCGGGCCCCCGACCTGGCGCTCTCCGGAGCCCTGCTCCTGACATGCGCGATCCTGACGGTCTGCCGTCCCGGCCGGCTGCGCCGCCGCTCGTACGGCTGGCTCGTACCGGTGGCGCTCGCCATGGCCGTCGCCGGAGGCCTGCACCTCACTTCAGGCGATCCGTGGTTCCAACGCGGCCAGCTCGCTCTCGAAGTCGCCGCGCTGGCCGTCGCGTGGGTAGCCACAGCCGCCACGGGCGACTACCGGTGGCTGATCCCCGTCGCCGTGTTCGCCATCGTCCGCACGCAGGCGATCGTCGGCCAACCGGACTGGCTCATGGAGTCCGTGCCGAGCCTGGCCGTCCTCCTCGGCCTGATCATGCCCCTCCCAGCCCTGGCAATCGCCGCACAGCGCCGGCACAGCGGTACGCCCCACGGATGACAGCAGCTTCCGCAGCCGGACGGCCCCAGGCAGTCCAGGGAGAAGACACGCGGCCGGAGCGCCGCCCCACGGAAAGAGAAAGCATTGACTCAGCAAGATCGCCCGAGCCTGTCGACAATCCGGCCGGACGCCCCCGGACGGGCCCCCGGCCCTTCCCGGACGATACGGCCGTCCCTGACCAGCCGGGCTCCGGCGCTGCTGTTCCTCCTCGGGTTCACGGCGGTCTACCTGATCGCTGTCGCCACCCGGTTCGGGCAACTGGCGGAGAACTCGCTGATCAAGGGATTTGCCGATAGCGCGTGGGTCTTCCAGTGGACCGGTCCGTCCGACGGATGGGGCCCGCCGCTGCTGATGCACAACTCGGCCATGCCGACCCTGGCCGCGGGCACGGTCCTGATCGCGGCCGTCGCCCTGGCACGGCGGTGTTGGTGGCACGGCTTCGCGGCGATCAGCGTTGTGGTGGCCACGGTCGGAGGCACGGAGGCGTTCCGGGCCGTCCTGCCCCGTCCGGACCTGGCAGGAGCCACGGAAGGACTCACCGAGGCGAGCTTCCCCAGTGGTCACGTGGCCATCGTCGCCGGCCTGACCCTCGGCGCCGTGCTCGTCACGTCTCCGCGTGTGCGCCCCTACGTCGCCGCCGCCGGAATGCTGTGGCTCGCCTTCACCGCCGCCGCCGTCCAAGCCCTCTACTGGCACCGGCCCAGCGACGCGCTGGGAGCCACACTCCTGGCCTGCGCCTGCTACAGCCTCGCGGCCCGACTGCTGCCACCCACCACCGCGGCGGGCCCCAAGCGACGCCCTCGTGCACTGCCGGCCATCGCCCTCGTCCTGTCAGCGGCCGGCGCGCTCGCCGCCAGTGCGCGGGAGGACTCCGCCACACGCCCGCTGGCCTTCGCCGCAGCGGCACTCCTGTGCTCGGCCCTGGTCTTGATCGCCGTAGCGGACCGCGATCAACGGCGCGCGGCGTGACCGGCGCCCTCGGGCGGCGCTGCGGCCTGGTGCGCCCGGCCCGAGCCGGCCGACCGGCGGTCAGGTGCCCGGGAACCGCATGACGTTGCCGACGGCACCAGGCCGCTCCCCGACGTCGTTCAGGCGCTCGGTGAGTACGGCGCCGGCCAGGGTGAGCCGGGTGATCTGCCCGTCGGCGACGCCGACCACGAGCGGGCCGATCGGGGCAGGGCGTCCCGGGCCGGTACGCACCCGGGTGGGGGAGCGGTCGCGGGGTGGCGGCAGCGGAGCCGCATCGGGACACGCGCGTAGTACCGGACATAGCTGAGGGTGGCGGTGGAGCCGTCCGGGTAGCGCAGCACGATCTGCAGGTCCTCGTTGCCGGCCGGGGCGACGGCGTACACCGAGACCGGGTCGAAC
>NZ_JBHUAF010000583.1:0-3394 GCF_042789895.1 Kitasatospora sp. NPDC056783 | reverse complement strand
ACGTCCCACTCCGCGCTCCCCACTGCGCCGGTCCTCGCCTCAGCGGCTGCCGACCGCCTGTTTGACCAGCGTCCGCCCGAAGTCCCACATCAGACCGCTCCCCCGGTGGGCCTCGTCCATGATGTCGGTGAAGGCGTCCACGAACCTGTCCACGTCCCGCTCGGTGATGATCAGCGGTGGAATCAGCTTGATCACTTCCAGATGGTCCCCGGACACCTGGGTCAGAATGCGGTGCCGTTGCAGCAGCGGCACCACGACCATCTGCGCGAACAGGCCCTTGCGCGCCGCCTGGAGCGCGGCCCAACCGGTGCGCAGCTTGAACGACCTGGGGCGGCCGAACTCGATCCCGATCATCAGCCCGCGCCCGCGCACCTCGGCGAGCAGCTCGTACCGGTCGACCAGTGCGGACAACCGCTCGCGGAAGTGGTCGCCCACCTTGCGGGCGTTGTCCACGACCTGTTCCTCGCGCAGCACCTCCAGGGTCGCCAACCCGGCCGCCATCGCCTGGGCGTTGGACCCGAAGCTGGCCGAGTGCACCAGCACCCGGTCCATCGAGGAGTACACCTTCTCGAAGATCCAGCCCTTGCCGAGCGTCGCCCCGATCGGCACGTAGCCGCCGGACAGCGCCTTGGCCGCGCAGACCAGGTCGGGCAGCACGCCCTCCTCGTGCTGGTAGGCGAAGAACTCACCGGTGCGGCCGATGCCGGTCTGCACCTCGTCGCAGATCAGCAGTGCCTTGTGTTCGTGCAGCACCGTCTGGGCGGCTCGCAGCCAGCCGGGCGGCGGCGTGTGGACGCCCTTGCCCTGGATCGGTTCGACGATCAGCGCGGCGACGTCGCCGCGCTTCAACTCCCGGGCCAGCGCGCCGAGATCGCCGAGCGGGATGGCGGTGTCCGGCAGCAGCGGGTCGAAGCCCTTGCGGAATCCGCTCTCGCCGTTGACCGAGAGCGAGCCGGCGGTCAGGCCGTGGAAGGCGTGGTCGGCGTAGAGGATCCGCTTGCGGCCGGTGGCGTACCGGGCGAACTTGAGTGCCGTCTCCACCGCCTCGGTGCCGCTGTTGCCGAAGAACACCCGGTCCAGTCCGGGCGCTTGGGCGAGCAGCCGCTCGGCCAGCAGTCCGGGCAGCGGTGAGCAGTCGAAGCGGAGCAGGTCCGGCAGGTCGAGGTCCACCACCTGCCGGACCGCCGAGCGCACCGCCGGGTGGTGGCGGCCGAGCGCGAAGATGCCGAAGCCGGCCAGCATGTCGAGGTACTCGTTGCCCTCGGTGTCGTAGAAGTACTGGCCCTGGGCGCGGTCGTAGTACTTGTCGAAGCCGAGGGTGTGCAGCATCCGCGGCAGCTGCGGGTTGAGGTAGCGGCTGTGCAACTCGTAGCTCTCGCCGCCGCGTTCGGCGAGCAGCGCGGCGAGGTCGAAGGCGGGGCGGTCTGGATCAGCCGGCATGGCGCGGGTTCGCTCCTCGGGTCGGTAGCAGGTTCTTGGCGAAGACGGCGGTCTGGGCGGCGACCCCGGTTCCGGTCAGTCCGGCCTCCTCCAGGATCTCCCCGCGCGAGGCGTGGCCGAGGAACTCCTGGGGCAGGCCGAGCACCCGCACCGGTACGTCCACGTCGGCGTCGCGCAGTGCCTGGCCGACGGCCGAACCGACGCCGCCGGTCCGGCCGTTGTCCTCGACGGTCACCACCAGCCGGTGGGCGGCGGCCAGTTCGGTCAGCGCCGGGTCGACCGGCTTGACCCAGCGCGGGTCGACCACGGTCGCGGTGAAGCCCTCGGCGAGCAGCAGACGGGCCGCGTCCAGGCAGGCGGAGGCGGTGGCGCCGACCGCGACCAGCAGGATCTCCGGCGCCCGTCCGGTGCGCAGCAGCACGTCGACCCCGCCGATCCGCTCGACGGCCGGGACCGCGGGTCCGACGTTCCCCTTGGGGAAGCGCACGACGGTCGGCGCGTCCCGGACCTCGACGGCCTCGCGCAGCTGGGCCCGCAACTGCTCGGCGTCGCGCGGCGCGGCGAGCCGCAGGCCGGGGACGACCTGGAGGATCGACATGTCCCACATGCCGTTGTGCGAGGCGCCGTCGGGCCCGGTCACCCCGGAGCGGTCGAGCACGAAGGTGACGCCCAGCCTGTGCAGGGCGACGTCCATCAGCACCTGGTCGAAGGCCCGGTTGAGGAAGGTGGCGTACACCGCGACCACCGGGTGCAGCCCGCCGGTGGCCAGCCCGGCCGCGCTGGTGACGGCGTGCTGCTCGGCGATCCCGACGTCGAAGGTGCGGGCCGGGTAGGCCTTGGCGAACGAAGCCAGGCCCACCGGCTGGAGCATGGCCGCGGTGATGGCCACCAGGTCCGGCCGCTCGGCGCCCAGGGTGACCAGCTCGTCCCCGAACACCGAGGTCCAGGAGACCCCTCCGCTGGGCGAGACCGGCAGGCAGGTGTACGGGTCGATCGGGTTGACGGCGTGGAAGCGGTCGGCCTCGTCCTGCTCGGCCGGCCGGTAGCCGCGCCCCTTGACGGTCAGGCAGTGCACGATGACCGGCCCGCCGAAGTTGCGGGCCTGGCGCAGCGCCTGTTCGACCTGGCCGAGGTCGTGGCCGTCGATCGGCCCGAGGTACTTGAGGCCGAGGTCCTCGAACATGCCCTGCGGGGCGAAGGCGTCCTTGAACCCCTTCTTCGCGCCGTGCAGCGCGTCGAAGATCGGCTGACCGACCAGCGGGGTGCGCTGCAGGGCCTCCTTGCCGAGGGCGAGGAAGCGCTCGTAGCCCTGGGTGGTGCGCAGGGTGGCCAGGTGGTTGGCGAGGCCCCCGATGGTCCGGGCGTAGGAGCGCTCGTTGTCGTTGACGACGATGACCAGCGGCCGGTCGCGCGCCTCGGCGATGTTGTTGAGCGCCTCCCAGGCGAGCCCGCCGGTGAGCGCGCCGTCGCCGATCACCGCGACGGTGTGCCGGTCGTGCTGGCCGAGCAGTCGGGCGGCCTTGGCCAGGCCGTCGGCGTAGGAGAGCGCGGTGGAGGCGTGCGAGTTCTCGACCAGGTCGTGCGCGGACTCGCCCCGCGAGGGGTATCCGGAGAGCCCGCCGCGCATCCGCAGCCGGGTGAAGTCCTGGCGGCCGGTGAGCAGTTTGTGGACGTAGCTCTGGTGGCCGGTGTCGAAGACGATCCGGTCGTACGGCGAATCGAAGACCCGGTGCAGCGCGATGGTCAGTTCCACCACGCCGAGGTTGGGCCCGAGGTGGCCGCCGGTGCGGGTCACGGCATCGATCAGGAACTCGCGGATCTCCTCGGCGAGCAACGGCAGTTCGGCCGCCGGGAGCTTGCGGAGCTCGGCCGGCGACGTGACGCGGGAGAGCAGTGACACGGGTACACCTCACGACTCGAAGAGGTACGGCGGTGCCTCCGTCCGGCCCGGCAC
>NZ_JBHUAF010000582.1:0-3455 GCF_042789895.1 Kitasatospora sp. NPDC056783 | reverse complement strand
GCCCCCGTCTCTCGGGGCGGGCCGGCCGGGCAGGCGTCGCGAGGCGTTACTTCGCCAGCTCGGCGACGCCGGCCTGCGCGAACTGCTCGTCCAGGTCGCCACTGGGCGCGCCCGCGACACCGACGGCCGCGATCGGAGCGCCCTTCGACTGGATCGGGGCGCCGCCGGCCAGGAACAGGGTGCCGGGGATGTCCTTCAGGGTCGGGGCCTGGGCCAGCCGCTTGGCCAGCTCCGAGGTCGGGGCGTTCCAGGACACCGCCGTGAAGGCCTTGCGCTCGGCCGACACCGGCGCCTGCGGGCCGGCGCCGTCGCCCTTCAGCAGCACCCGGGTGACACCGTCACGGTCGACGACCGCGACCGAGACGTGCTGGCCGGCCTTGGTGGCCGCGTCCAGGGCGGCCTGGGCGGCGCGGGTGGCGGCGTCGATGGTCAGGCCGCTGCTCGGGGCCAGGTTCTTGTTCTGGGTGTCGGCCTTCGCCGCGGCCGGGACGACCGGGGTCTCGGAGGACTCGGCGCTGGCCGAAACGGCGCCCACGGTGGCGGCGGCGAGCGCGGCGGCGACGACGGTGCCGGTCAGCACCCGGGTGCGCACGGAGGTCTTCTTCATGGTCCAGCTCCTCAGCGGGTCTACGGGGTGGTGTGGCGGGGATCGGGGCCACCGGGCCGTACGGGGGCCGGCCCGGCGGCATGCTTCGATCCTCCGGCCGGGGGCGGGTCCGCCACATCGACGGACCGGCGCGAGCGGCCGGGCATGATGGAGGACGACGGCGTCAACCGATCGGCTGATGCGGACCCGGGACGGACGGGTCACCATCGAGGGATCGGCGCAGGTCGGTGCGGGTCGAGACGATCGGGTCGAGACGATCGGTACGGGCCGACGCCGACCGCGCCCGCAGCACCCGTTCAGCCAGGAGCCACCCGTGCAGCAGCCCCGCCCGACCGTCGGCCGCGGCACCGCGGACCGCGCCGGTGCCGGTACCGCTTCCGGTGCCGTTTCCGGTGCCGACGCCGGTTCTGGTGCCGGTGCCGGTGCCGACCAGTTCGGTGGGCCCGCCCATCCCACCGCCGTCGGCGACGACCTCGGCGACCCGGACGCGGGCCGGCTCGCGGTGCTGCTGGACTCCGCCTTCCTGCTGCTGCTCGCCGCCTCGCTCAACCGCTACCTCAACCACCACTGGGGCAACGCCCAGGTGCCCTGGGTGATCGGGCTGAGCGCCGCCCTCGCGGTCGCCCAGCCGGCCGGCTCCTGGCTCGACCGCCACCACCCGCCCGCCCCGGGCCGGCGCCGCCGGTGGCCGCCGGCCCTGGTGGTGGTGCTCTGGGTGGTGCTGGTGCTGCTCGCGCCGAGCTTCGCCTGGTGCGCCGTCCCGCTGATCTACACCGCGCTGCGGGCGCTGCCCGCGAAGGCCGCCATCCCGCTGGTCGGCGCGCTGACCCTGCTGGTGGTGATCGCCGAGGTCCGGCTGCCCGGCGGCGACGCCACGCTCGTCCTGCTGCCGCCCGCGGTGGCCGGGCTCGCCACCGGCGTCTTCCTCTTCATGGCCCGGCAGGCCGCCCGGCAGCGCGCGCTGATCGCCGACCTGGTCCGCACCCGGCGCGAACTGGCCGCCACCGAACGGCGGGAGGGCACCCTGGCCGAGCGCGAACGGCTGGCGATGGAGATCCACGACACCCTGGCGCAGGGCCTGTCCAGCCAGCAGATGCTGCTCCAGGCCGCCGAGCGCACCTGGGACACCCACCCGGCGACCGCCCGCACCCACGTCCGCACCGCCGCCGAGGTGGCCGCCCGGAACCTGGCCGAGGCCCGCCGCTTCGTCCACGACCTCGCCCCGGCGGAACTCTCCGACGGCCGGACGCTCGACCAGGCGCTCCGGGCGCTGGCCGAACGGGAGTCCGCCGAGAGCGGGCTGCCGGTCCGCTTCCACCTGGACGGCGTCCCCGTACCGCTGCCCGCCGCCGCGCAGTCGGCGCTGCTGCGGATCGCCCAGGGCGCGCTGGCCAACGTCCGCGAGCACGCCGGGGCCTCGGCCGCCGCGATCACGCTGTCCTTCCTGGGCGACCAGGCCGTGCTGGACATCGCCGACGACGGACAGGGCTTCGCCCCGGACGCGTCCGACGCCGGGGACGGGCGCGGGTACGGCCTGCCGGCGATGCGCGCCCGGCTGCGGCAGCTCGGTGGCAGCCTGACCGTGGAGAGCGCGCCGGGCGAGGGCACCGTCGTCTCCGCCTCGATCCCCCTGGAGCACCGATGACCACCGATGAGCCTGGAACACCGATGAGTCCGGAGCACCGATGAACACGACTCCCGTCCGGCCCCCTCCCGTCCGGCTGCTGGTCTGCGACGACCACGCCGTGGTGCGGGCCGGGCTGCTGGCGCTGCTGGCGAGCGCGGGCGACATCGAGGTGGTGGGCGAGGCGAGCACCGGGGAGGAGGCCGTCGCGCTGGCCGCCCGGCTGGCGCCGCAGGTCGTGCTGATGGACCTCCAGCTCGGCGACGGCATCGACGGGGTGGAGGCCACCCGGCGGATCACCGCCGCCCCGGGCGGGCCGCACGTCCTGGTGCTCACCACCTACGACACCGACGCCGACATCACCCGGGCCATCGCCGCCGGCGCCACCGGCTACCTGCTCAAGGCCGAGCGGCCGGAGGAGCTGTTCGCCGCCGTGCACGCGGCCGCGCAGGGCCGGACGGTGCTCTCGCCGCCGGTCGCCTCCCGGGTGATGGCGCAGATGCGGGCACCCACGCGTCGGCTCACCGAGCGCGAGCAGGACATCCTCGAACAGCTGGCGCAGGGGCTGGGCAACCGGGAGATCGCCCGGGCACTGTTCATCAGCGAGGCCACGGTGAAGACCCACCTCGGCCGGATCTACGACAAGTTGGGCGTGGACACCCGGGCAGGCGCGGTGGCGGTGGCCAAGGAGCGCCGGCTGCTGCGCTGAGCCAGCCGGCTCCCTCCGTCCGTCGGCTCCCTCGGCTCCCTCGGTCCCTCGGCCCGGCCGAACCGCTCACTCCCCGCGCCCGATCCGCCTCCAACCGTGTCCGATCGCGCCCGACCATGGCTGCGCTGGGCGCTCGCCTGGTGTCACTGCGTGCTGTCACGATGCTCGGAATGTCGGATTCCACCTCGACGCCCGACCCGGGCCGGCCCGGGCGGCTCGGCCTCCGATCACCCAGCCAGGAGCACAACTCCCTGGTCTGAGGCCTTTCCGGGCCTTCCGAAGTGTTCGTCACATTGTGGATTTTTCGTGGATTCCACTATTGACAAACCAACCACACGGTTTGTTACCGTGAGATCCACGACGTCCCCGGGGGTGGGGTGCTCGCCGGGGCCTGTGCGGACCGCTCTCGCCGGAGGGTGAAGCCAGGGGGGAACGGTGGGCGTGCCGGGGTGTCGGGGGGAGCGGCAGCGCCGAAGCCGCTCGCGAGGAGGCGTGGAGCGAGTCCGGGGGGACTC
>NZ_JBHUAF010000581.1:0-3473 GCF_042789895.1 Kitasatospora sp. NPDC056783 | reverse complement strand
GTCCTGCACCCCGACGACCCGAGGATCGCGCACGCCCTGCGCCGGCTCGGCTTCCGCGACACCTCCGTGGTGCGACCGCCGCCGCCGGCCCCGAGCTGGTCCAGCTGCGCGGCCCGGCGAAGGCCGTCGCCACCAACATGGACGCCTCGCTGGAGGTGCCGACCGCGACCTCGGTCCGCGCCGTGCCGGCGAAGCTGTTGATCGACAACCGCATCGTCATCAACAACCACCTCCAGCGCGCCCGCGGCGGCAAGGTCTCCTTCACCCACCTGATCGGCTACGCCCTGGTCCAGGCCGTCAAGGCCGCGCCGGGCATGAACTACAGCTACAAGGTGGAGAACGGCAAGGCCTTCCTGGTCAAGCCGGAGCACGTCAACCTGGGCCTGGCCATCGACCTGGTCAAGCCGAACGGTGACCGCCAGCTGGTCGTCGCGGCCATCAAGAAGGCCGAGACCCTCGACTTCTTCGGCTTCTGGCAGGCCTACGAGGACATCGTCCGCCGGGCCCGCGCCAACAAGCTGACCATGGACGACTTCACCGGCGTCACGGTCTCGCTGACCAACCCCGGCGGCATCGGCACCGTGCACTCCGTGCCGCGCCTGATGCAGAACCAGGGCACCATCGTCGGCGTCGGCGCCATGGAGTACCCGGCCGAGTTCCAGGGCTCCGCCCCGGAGACCCTGTCCCGCCTGGGCGTCTCCAAGATCATGACGCTGACCTCGACCTACGACCACCGCGTCATCCAGGGCGCGGCGTCCGGCGAGTTCCTGCGCGAGATCCACCGTCTGCTGCTCGGCGAGAACGGCTTCTACGACGAGATCTTCGAGTCGCTGCGGATCCCGTACGAGCCGGTCCGCTGGGCCACCGACGTCGCCACCACCCACGACGACGAGGTCAACAAGACCGCCCGCGTCATGGAGCTGATCCACTCCTACCGGGTCCGCGGCCACCTGATGGCCGACACCGACCCGCTGGAGTACAAGCAGCGCAAGCACCCCGACCTGGACGTCACCACCCACGGCCTCACCCTGTGGGACCTGGAGCGCGAGTTCGCGGTCGGCGGCTTCGGCGGCCAGAAGATGATGAAGCTCCGCGACATCCTCGGCCTGCTGCGCAACACCTACTGCCGCACCGTCGGCATCGAGTACATGCACATCCAGGACCCGAAGCAGCGCAAGTGGCTGCAGGAGCGCCTGGAGAAGCCGTACGCGAAGCCGGAGCGCGAGGAGCAGCTGCGGATCCTGCGCCGCCTGAACTCTGCCGAGGCCTTCGAGACCTTCCTGCAGACCAAGTACGTCGGCCAGAAGCGCTTCTCGCTGGAGGGCGGTGAGTCGCTGATCGCCCTGCTGGACGCGACCATCGACGCCGCCGCCGAGCACCGCCTGGACGAGGCCGTCATCGGCATGGCCCACCGCGGCCGCCTGAACGTGCTGGCCAACATCGTCGGCAAGCCGTACGGCAAGATCTTCGGCGAGTTCGAGGGCAACCTCGACCCGAAGTCGATGCACGGCTCCGGTGACGTCAAGTACCACCTGGGCTCCGAGGGCACCTTCACCGGCCTGGACGGCGAGACCATCAAGGTCTCGCTGGCCGCCAACCCCTCCCACCTGGAGACGGTCGACCCGGTCGTCGAGGGCATCGCCCGCGCCAAGCAGGACATCCTGGACCAGGGCGGCACCACCTTCCCGGTGCTGCCGATCCAGATCCACGGCGACGCGGCCTTCGCCGGCCAGGGCGTCGTCGCGGAGACCCTGAACATGTCGCAGCTGCGCGGCTACCGCACCGGCGGCACCGTGCACGTCGTGGTGAACAACCAGGTCGGCTTCACCGCCGCCCCGGCCAGCAGCCGCTCCTCGATGTACTGCACCGACGTGGCCCGCATGATCGAGGCCCCGATCTTCCACGTGAACGGCGACGACCCGGAGGCCGTGGTCCGCGTCGCGCGGCTCGCCTTCGAGTTCCGCCAGACGTTCCACAAGGACGTCGTGATCGACCTCATCTGCTACCGCCGCCGCGGTCACAACGAGGCCGACAACCCGTCGTTCACCCAGCCGCTGATGTACGACCTGATCGACAAGAAGCGCTCGGTGCGCAAGCTGTACACCGAGGGCCTGATCGGTCGCGGCGACATCACCATGGAAGAGGCGGAGCAGGCGCTCCAGGACTTCCAGGGCCAGCTGGAGAAGGTCTTCGCCGAGGTCCGCGACGCGGCCCAGGCGCCGGCCGACGCCACCGCCGGCAAGCCGGTCGCCGACTTCCCGGTCTCCATCCAGACCGGCATCTCCCAGGAGATGGTCAAGCGGATCGCCGCCTCGCAGGTCAACCACCCGGACTGGCTGACCGTCCACCCGCGCCTGCTGCCGCAGCTCCAGCGCCGCGCCGCCTCGGTCGAGGACAACACCATCGACTGGGCGACGGGCGAGACCCTCGCCATCGGCTCGCTGCTCATGGAGGGCCACCCGGTCCGCCTGGCCGGCCAGGACAGCCGCCGCGGCACCTTCGGCCAGCGGCACGCCGTCCTGATCGACCGCAAGACCGGCGAGGACTACACCCCGCTGCAGTACCTCACCGAGGACCAGGCCCGCTACACCGTCTACGACAGCCTGCTGTCGGAGTACGCGGCCATGGGCTTCGAGTACGGCTACTCGCTGACCCGCCCGAACGCGCTGGTCATGTGGGAGGCGCAGTTCGGCGACTTCGTCAACGGCGCGCAGACCATGGTGGACGAGTACATCGCCTCCGCCGAGCAGAAGTGGGGCCAGCACTCGGGCGTCACCCTGCTGCTGCCGCACGGCTACGAGGGCCAGGGCCCGGACCACTCGTCCGCCCGCCCGGAGCGCTTCCTCCAGCTGTGCGCGCAGAACAACATGACGGTCGCCATGCCGACCCTGCCGTCGAACTACTTCCACCTGCTGCGCTGGCAGGCGCACAACCCGCACCACAAGCCGCTGGTCGTCTTCACTCCGAAGTCGATGCTGCGTCTGAAGGCCGCGGCGAGTGCGACCGAGGAGTTCCTCTCCGGCTCGTTCCGCCCGGTCATCGGTGACTCCACCGTCGACCCGGCGCAGGTCCGCAAGGTGGTCATCACCGCCGGCAAGTTCTACTACGACCTGGAGGCCGCCCGCACCGAGCGCGGCGTCACCGACACCGCGATCGTCCGGGTCGAGCGGCTCTACCCGCTGCCGGTGGCCGAGCTCCAGGAGGAGCTGGCCCGCTACGGCGACGACGTCCAGTTCGTCTGGGCCCAGGAGGAGCCGGCCAACCAGGGTGCCTGGCCGTTCATCGCGATGAACCTGGTCGACCACCTCCAGGTCGTCATCGGCCGCAGCGGCGGCGACGCCCGCCTGCGCCGTGTCGCCCGCCCGGCCGCCTCGTCGCCCGCCGTCGGCTCGGCCAAGCGGCACGCCGCCGAGCAGCAGGCGCTGGTCGAGGAGGTCTTCGCGCTCTGACGCGCGGGGCCCGCTGTTCGAACG
>NZ_JBHUAF010000580.1:0-3505 GCF_042789895.1 Kitasatospora sp. NPDC056783 | reverse complement strand
CCGTCAGGTCGCTCGTCGGACGGTCAGATCTTCACGGTGAGCCAGGCGCCGAGGCCGGAGCAGCCACGGGCGTCGTAGGTGGTGCTGCGGTAGCCCGCCGGGATCGGCGAGTAGGGGCAGGTCCAGATGCCGTTGCGGACCAGCTCGTGGTACCAGGCGCCGACGCCGCTGCATCCGTTGACGCTGTAGTTCGTCAGCACGTAGCCGGAGACGATCGGCGAGCCGGAGCAGGTCCACAGGCGGTCCTGCGCGGGCTGCTGGAACCAGGAGCCGTGGTTGCTGCAGCCGCTGGGGTTGTACATGGTGATGACGTAGCCGGCCGGGACGGGAGCCCCGGAGCAGCTCCAGCTGCCGGCCGCGGTCGTGGTCGCCGACGCGGTGCCGGCCGTCGTGCCGGTGAGGGCGGCCGCCAGCACGGCGACCGTGGCGGCCACCCGGCCCGTACGGGTCATCAGCTTGCGCAGGATCTTGGTCACGGTGACACCGTTCCGATCGGTCGTTTCCCCGCCGTCGGCACGGCGGGGGAGGGGGTAACAGCGGGGATGCGCCGCACAGTAGCGGCGGCGATCAGCTCACTGATAGATCCAGAACGATGAACAGATGCACCTGACCGGAAATGATCGATCCGCATCTGCGGGACCGGTGACGAAACCGCGAAACCGCGAAACCGCCCCCGCCCTCACCGGCCTCCGGCAGCCGGCGGTGCGGCGAGAACGTCGGTCCGGTGTACATTCCTGCTGCGGGAGCGGCTGACCTCCGCAGATGCGGGGCCCGTAGGAACCGCGGTCGGGGCTTGGGGCGGATAGCGAGTTACCGGACCATGTAGCGGTACACCGGGGCACCTTCCCAAGCGGGCGCCTTGTCCCCCAACTCCCGGTAGCCGAGGGCTTCGTACATCTTCATCGCAGCCTCGGCCTCGGGCCGGACCGCGAGCGTGACGCGCTCCACCCGGGCCCCTCCAAGAACAGCCGTGTGCAGCTTCCGGCCCAACCCCTGCCGACGCTGACCCGGAGCCACGGCGAGTTCCCGGATCACGAACGTCCGGTGCCCGTCGTCGCGCGTGAAGTCCTCGTCCAGGCCGAGGCCGTCCCACCAGTGACTGCCCGACTGGAGCAGGACGCCGAAAGCGAATCCGACCAGCGCGGCACCGGAACGAGCCAGCACCAACCGGAAGCCGGGCATGGTCCGGAACGCCTCGTAGCCCTCCAGGAACCCGGCCAGGTCGCCAGGCCCCTCGAAGTACGGCGGCTCTGCGAACACCTGCTCGTACAGTGGCGCTATCTCGCCCAGCGTCCGGGCAGCGGCATCCGGATTTGTGATGGTCTCGAACACGGGCGTCGGCACGGTTCTCCCTTCAGACGATCAGAGGCGCGGAACTGGCGGCTGCCAGGGAGGGGTCCAACAGCCTGAGGTGGGAGTGCGCCTCCTGCATCGAGGTGCGGGCCCGGCCGGACGACACCTCGGGTACGGGCGCCGCCCGGGCCTCCGGCTCCCTACGACACGCCGGTGCGTGCGGCGAACTCGCGCACGCCGGACACGCTCGCCGGTGCGTACAGGAGGTCTGTCGTCAGCGCCCGCAGCGCGGGCCGGCGTACTTCCTCCGGGGCGACCTGCTCGGTGAACCGCAGGGCGGCGAACGTACGGTGGTGATCGCCGAGGCGGTGCCACATGCGGGCGCAGTCCGTGCCGTAACGGGCCCGGCGCTCCGCGGTCGGCAGCCGCCCCGGGACGATCCGTGCCGCGTACGGAACACCCTCGTCCGGGGTGCCCAGCGCGGTGTGCACGCCGACCCAGTACAGGTCGGTTTGTGTGCTGGTGGCGTCGACCGTGAACAGCCGGCTCGGCGCTCTGGTGCCGGCGGAGGCCAGGCGGCTGACCGCCTCCTCGGCGCCTCCCATCAGCTCAAGGGCGTCACCGCGACGCCGCCCGCACGCGGCCGTGTAGGCCGCCGTCATCAGCAGTGTTGCCGCGACCGCCTGGGAGGTGGCGTCCTGGTCCTGGCAGAGAGAGCCGGCAGTGCGACGCAGGAGGTCGACGGCGACGTGCCGGTCGACCGGCACGTCGCATCGTGATCGCCAGCACCCGGGCGGCCTCCCCTTGGACCACCGGGCTTCCACTCGCCTGAGCCGCAGCCAAAGCCCGGTCTGCCGCCGGCCAGGCGACGGCCTCGTGCCCCTTCACCGCGAGTTCCGTCGCCAGTACCCAGGCGCGGGCCACATACGCGTGCGCCTCCTCCCGGGCCCGGCCGGACAGTGACTCGCGGGTTGCCTCGGCCGTGCCCAGCAGGCCGGGAAGCACGGCTCCGAGATTCTCGTATCGGGCCGCCGTGAACTGGTCGCGCGCCAAAGCCAATGCCCGGCCGAGTTCCTGCAGAGACACGGGCGCTGAGTCGGTCTGTCCGTACAGCGCCCCGACGATCCGGGTCGACGCGTCCGGGCGGCTGGCGGCCGTCGCCGACCACGGGAGCATCGATGTACCAGCCGCCGCCATGCCGGCCACGAGCAGCTGCCTGCGGAGCATGGCGCCCTCCTGATTTAGCGTCACATCTCGCGACAGATTAGCCGGTTGGTCCAGACCGGGGGCGTCAAGCTGCAGCCTCAGCACCTGAACGATGACCGCGAGCGGCTGGTCGGCAGGCCGAAGCAGGCCCGACTCTATCCGGCTGATCGCGGACGCCGAGTAGCCACAGACCCGGCCCAGTTGGGCCTGCGTCATCCGCTGCGCACACCGGGCGGCCCTGATAGCCGTTCAGAGCCGGAGCTGATGTGACACGGCGCCCCCTCCGATCCTGCGGGGCCGCCACCGTATCGGCGGGACCGCACCCGCAGGCAGGGCGTGCACAGGGTGTGCGGGGCACGCACACGGCGTGCGGGAGGCCCTTGCAGGCCTCCCCACGCGGCTGCCAGGCGAGTTGCCTGGTGAATGCCCCGGCCGGGCGTATCCACATTCCACCCCTCATCCAGAGGAGAGTGCGTCATGAGCGCAGCCCTGCTTGACTGCCCCGGGACCCCGAAGCCGACCCACGACACCCCGCAGCCCGGTAACGTGCCGAACAGCGACCAGCCCGCGGCCGCCATGTCGTGCCCGATGTGCGGGTCGGGCGCCACCTACCAGACCATGGACGGCCGGTGGGGCTGCACCCAGTGCGGCTCGACCTGGGCCTGAGCGAGAGGAAGAGGCATGCAGGTCTGCGCCGAGTGCCGCACAGCGAACGCGGTCATCGAGGACCTGGACGTCGATCCCCCACGGCCGTGGTGCCTCCGGTGTGCCACCGCCCTCGTGGCCGCAGGCGATCCGGTGTTGCGCTACCGAGGTCTGACCGACGGAGCGGCCCGCTACTCACGGGCCTTGACCACCCGCAGCACTGCGGTGCTGCCGTTCGGGTAGCTGCCGCCGAACACAACGAAGCGCCCCCGCGCGGCCACGCCGGCGGGGGCGCTGTGCGGCGCCTTCAGGGCGCCTGCCCCCCGCAGGTGCGGGGAGGACGCGCCGGCCCTTGCGGTAT
>NZ_JBHUAF010000579.1:0-3517 GCF_042789895.1 Kitasatospora sp. NPDC056783 | reverse complement strand
CCTCCTGGCACCCGCACCACATCGCCGAGCGGTACGGGCTGTTCACCCTGATCGTGCTCGGCGAGACGGTGGCGGCGGCGACCGTCGCGGTGCAGTCGGCCGTGGACGAGCACGAGGAGCTGGGCCGGCTGATGCCGGTCGCGGCGGGCGGGCTGCTGATCTGCTTCTCGGCCTGGTGGATCTACTTCGCCCGGCCCGTCCACCAGCACCTGCGCACCAACCGGCAGGCCCTGGTCTGGGGCTACGGGCACTACCTGGTGTTCGGCTCGGCGGCGGCGATCGGCACCGGGCTGGAGGTCGCGGTGGAGTCGGCCGTGCACCAGGCGGAGATCTCCGAGGCGGCGGCCACCGCCACGGTCACCGTTCCCACCGCCGTCTACCTGGTCACGGTCTGGTTCCTGCACTCCCGGCACACCAAGCGGGGCATCGCGGCCCAGGCGATGGCACCGGCCGGGGCCGTCCTGGTGCTGGCCTGCACCGCGCTCGGCGGCGCCGGAGTGCTCGCGGCGGGGCTGGTCTGCGCGCTGCTGGTGGCGGTGGGCGTGCTGGTCCACGGGCGGGAGAGCCGGCAGGCCGAGCGGCGGGCGGAGCGGGACCGGCCGCAGGCCTAACCGGTCCGGCCCAGCAGCACCGGCTCGTGCCGCACCAGCCAGGCCAGGTAGGCCGGGCTGACCTTGGCCAGATCCAGGTAGGCGGCCCGCAGTTCGCCGTACAGCGCGTCGAGGGCGGGCGGGCTGAGCGCGCACGGACGCCAGGTGAACAGCAGCCGGACGGCGAGCGGGTCCCCGTGCACCGGGCGGACCACCGTGCCGGGCCCGGGCAGTGAGGTGGGCTGGCAGGGGCGGACGGCCTCGCCGGAGGCGACCAGCTCGGCGGCGGTCGCGTTGTCCCGCACCTGCACCACCCGGGGGTTGAGCCCGGCCTCGTTGAACACCCGGCGCATCGCCGCGTACTCGTGGTCGGCGGTCGGGTCGACCATCCAGGTGTCCTCGGCGAGGTCGGTCAGGTGGACGACCGACCGGGCCGCGGCCGGGTGCCCGGCGGCGAGCGCGACGAACTGCGGTTCGCGGTCCATCAGCACCCGCTGCGCGGCGTCCGGCGGGACCCGGAGCGGGAAGCCCTCGCTCTCGTACACGAAGGCCACGTCCAGCTGGTCGGCGGCGACCATCCGCAGCAGCGCGCTGGCCGAGATGTCCACGTGGATGGTGGTGTCGGTGTCCGGCAGCCGCTCGTGCACCCGGCGCAGCCAGGCCGCGACCGCCCGGCTGCCGACGCTGCCGATGCGCAGCCGCCGCTGTCGGCCGGGCCCGGCCGAGTCCCTGGCCTCCTGGCGGGCGGCGGCCACCAGGGCGGCCATCTCGGTGATCACCGGCCGGGCGCGGGAGAGCACCGAGTGGCCGAGCGCGGTGGGCCGGCTGCCGGTCTGTTCGCGGGTGAAGAGGGTGCCGCCGATGGCTCGTTCGATGCGGTGCAGCTGGGTGGTGAGGGAGGGCTGGGTCATGCCGAGCTGGAGCGCGGCCTTGCGGAGGCTGCCGGTGTCGGCGATCGCGCACAGCACCCGGAGGTGTCTCACGTCGAGCTCCACGTCGGGAGCATAGACGCCGTCACGCCCCATCGCCAAGGACATGACAGGCATCAAGGCATGCCGAAGGGCCGGCCGACGGATCGGCCGACGGATCGGCCGACGCGCGGGCCGGCCCCGGAGCCGGTGGGTCCGGCCGCCATGCGGCGGTGCTATCGCGGGTTGGCATCATCCGTGACGGCCCCGGGCGGGTCGAAGCTCGGTGGACAGCAACCCGCCGCCGGTCACCGCCGGGGCGGTCCCCCACCCGTGCGCCGCCGTCGAACCGGACCCCCACCGGCTCCGGCGGGCCGGCGCACCGCGAAACCGGAGCCCCCACATGAAGCGATCCGCGCTGTCCACCGCCCTGGGCCTGGCCCTCGCGGCCGGCCTCGTGACCATCCCCGTCGCCGCCGCCTCCGCGGCCCCGGCCGTCCAGGGGTACACCCCCTCGACGTACGCCGGCTCCGCCGCCGAGTCGGCGGACAACCAGGCCTTCTTCCAGGCCGTGATGGCCTCGGCCAAGGCCCGGCAGGCCGCGAACCCGTGGCTGCTGAACGTCACCGTGACCTACGACACCGCGAACGCGCCCTCCTTCACCGGCCAGATATCCCAGGCCGCGCAGATCTGGAACAGCTCGGAACGCAACGTGCAGCTCCAGCAGACCGGCGGCAACGGCGACTTCTCGTACTACGAGGGCAACGACAGCCGCGGCTCCTACGCCAGCACCGACGGCCACGGCCACGGCTACGTCTTCCTCGACTACACGCAGAACCAGCAGTACAGCTCGCTGCGCGTGGTGGCGCACGAGACCGGGCACGTGCTCGGCCTGCCCGACGACTACTCCGGCCCGTGCAGCGAGCTGATGTCGGGCGGCGGCCCCGGCCCGTCCTGCACCAATCCCTACCCCGACGGCAACGAGCGCAGCCAGGTCGACTACCTCTGGGCGAACGGTCTTGCGGCAAGGAACTGACAGCGCCGGCAAGTGGGTTCGGCGCGGCGGGCCGCTCGGCCGGAATCGATCGGCCCGCCGCTCCGGGTACTTCCCCGGACGGGAGCCTAGCCCCGTCCGGAACGGAAAACCAGGGGCGCGATTGAGTCAAGACAAGGGAAAGCCGCCTCAAATCGACTCCATAGCGGGGGTATTGGACGGTGCTATCGCTGGTTGGCATCATCCGCGCACGCACCGGGTTGCCCGAAGCTCTGGGGAAACCACCCGTTGACCGGGTGCCTCCCCCGGCCGGCCCCCAACCGGCCACGGCACCCCAGGAACCGGAGCCCCCACATGAAGCGATCCGTGCTGTCCGCCGCCCTCGGCCTCGCCATGGCGGCCGGCCTCGCCGTGCTGCCCACCGCCGCCGCCTCCGCGGCGCCGGCCGCCCCGGCCGTCCAGGGCTACACCGCCACGACGTACGCCGGCTCGGCCGAGGAATCGGCGAACAACCAGGCCTTCTTCCAGGCCGTGATGGCCTCCGCCAAGGCCAAGCAGGCCGCCAACCCGGGCCTGGCGACCGTCACCGTCACCTACGACGCCAGCTCCGCCCCGTCGTTCCGCAACCAGATATCCCAGGCCGCGCAGATCTGGAACAGCTCCGTCGCCAACGTCCAGCTGCGGTCCGGCTCGGCCGCCGACTTCCGCTACTACGAGGGCAACGACAGCCGCGGCTCGTACGCCAGCACCGACGGCCACGGGCGCGGCTACGTCTTCCTCGACTACGCGCAGAACCAGCAGTACAGCTCGGTGCGCGTGGTGGCGCACGAGACCGGGCACGTGCTCGGCCTGCCGGACCACTACTCCGGCCCGTGCAGCGAGCTGATGTCGGGCGGCGGCCCCGGCACCTCCTGCACCAACCCGTACCCGAACACCACCGAGCGCGGCCGGGTGAACTCGATCTGGCTGTACGGCTGATCGGTGCGGTGAGCGTCGAGCCCCGGCCCGGCCGCCCTGGTGCGGCC
>NZ_JBHUAF010000578.1:0-3536 GCF_042789895.1 Kitasatospora sp. NPDC056783 | reverse complement strand
GGGGGCGTGGGCTCGCTCGCCCCGCCCCTCGAAGGATCACCCGTGAACGACACGCTCCTCGCCGCCGAGGCACCCGCCTCGGGCCCGGCCGCCCTGACCGCGCTCGCTCCGCCCGACTGGCAGGACGTGTGCGAGCGGTTGGACCGGGACGGTGCGGCCCTCACCGGGCGTCTGCTGTCGCCCGCCCGGTGCCGGGAGATCGCCGCGCTGTACGACCGGCCCGAACTGTTCCGCACCACCGTCGACATGGCCCGCCACCGCTTCGGCTCCGGCCGGTACCGCTACTTCACCCACGACCTGCCCGAGCCCGTCGCCGCCCTGCGCGAGGCCCTCTACCCCCGCCTGCTCGCCGTCGCCCGGGCCTGGGCCGACAAGCTCGGCCGCCCCGCCCCCTGGCCCGACACCCTCGCCGAGTGGACCGCCCTGTGCCACGCCGCCGGCCAGGACAAGAGCTCCCAGATCCTGCTGTGCTACGGCCCCGGTGACTGGAACGCGCTGCACCGCGACGTCTTCGGCGACCTCGTCTTCCCCCTCCAGGTCGTCATCGGCCTCGACGTCCACGGCACCGACTACACCGGCGGCGAGTTCCTCCTCGTCGAACAGCGCCCCCGCGCCCAGTCCCGCGGCACCGCCATCGTCCTTCCCCAGGGGCACGGCCTGGTCTTCACCACCCGCGACCGCCCCGTTCCCTCGGCCCGCGGCCACCGCGCCGGCCCCGTCCGGCACGGCGTCAGCACCGTGCGCACCGGCCGCCGCCACGCCCTCGGCCTCGTCTTCCACGACGCCTGACACCCCGTAGACCCGCCCACCGTCGGTACCCCGGGCCCGCCCGAGCAGGGCCGACGGCGGGCGACCCGCCAGAAGGGCAGCGCCCCATGAACTCCCGCCCCGCGAGCGGCCGTTCACCCCTCCTCCCCGCACCCGGGACCACCGCCTACGGGGACCTCCCGGTACCCGCCCCGCACACCGCCGCCGAACTCGCGGCCCTGCTGCGCCTGCTCGCCGACCACCGCCACCCGCCCCTGCGCGGCGTCGCGATCGGCCACAGCCGCGACGGAGCCTCCCGTACGGCCGCCGCCGCGTTCGCCGTCGTGGACTGGCCCGAACAGGCGGCCTCCTGGCTGCGGCCCGCCCGCCGCCTCACCGACCGGGAACCCGACGCCTTCGTCATCGCCGCCGCCCCGCTCGGCTGGGCGCAACTCGCCCGACGGCTGCGCCACAGCACCCCGTGGCGCCCGGACCGCACGTTCGGCTTCGCGTCCCTCGCCGAGCCGGTCGCCGCGGCACTCGCCGGGCCCGGCGTGCTGGACGGCGTGCGTGGCGCGAGCGCGGACGGCGGTACCTGGCGCACCGAATCCGGCTGGACCGAATCCTTTCCGCCCGCCGCCCCGGGCGCCGCCGGATGAGGACCGCGTGCCGTCGGATGAGGACCGCGCGCCGCCTTCGCCGACGCCGCCCGGCCGACGTCCGTGCTCAGCACGTGGACGGCGGGACGCCGCCGTCGTCGGTGCCGGTCCCGAAGCGGGGCTGCGGGGTGGTGGCGCCGCCGCCGGCGTTCCAGCCGTCGGCGAGGCGGAACGGGCCGCGGTGCCATCACCGGTGCCGGGTCCGGCCGATCGCGATGACGGGGTGGTCGACGGGGTCGGCCCATCGCATCGTCCGGGTCATGAACGCGGCGGGGACGGCCACGCAGCCGGCGGTGGCGCCGGCTCGGGGGCCGAGGTCGTGGAGGAAGATCCCGGCGCCGCGGCCCTTCACCACGGGGGCGGTGTTGAAGTCGATGACCAGGACGTTGTCGTACTGGACGGGGTAGTCGACGAGGTGTTCGCTGCCGAGGGGGCCCTGGTCGGTGAGGTGGAAGCCGCCCTCGGTGTCGGTGCGCATGCGGTTGTAGTAGGCGGAGGACGGGTCCTGCACCCACCAGTCGTGGGTGGTGACGTGGTGGTAGGGCACCTTCGTTCCCGGGTCCGGGGAGATGCCGAAGGCCTGGGTGATGGTGTACGTGCCGGTCGGTGTGGTCCCGGTCCCCTGGACGCGGGTGAGGCCGTCGTGCGTGCCGCCGGACCCGATGCGCGCTTCGGTGGTGGAGTCGAGGGAGTGCCAGGCGTCGCCCCGGCGGTCCCACAGGGTCACGGTGGCCCGGGTGCCGTCCGCCTCGACCGTGATCACCTGGCCGGCCTGACCGGCTGTCACCGGTACGGGGAACGGGCCGTCGTCGGCCCGCGTCCTCGGGCCGGGGCCCGCACCGGTCAGTGTGACGGCGGCGCCGAGCGCGAGGGCCACGCCCAGATGGCGGAGTGCCAGGCCGCGGCGGTCGGTGAGGGGTGTCCGGGAGACGGCCATGGAGGGCCCTTCTGGTGGAGGACGGAAGGGGCTGGAAGAGGAGGTACGGAGGTCGCGCCGCATGCCATCGGGCGGTGCCGTGGTCGGCCGCTCCCGCCCGGGTCGGTCCCGTCCACGCCAGGGCCATGATCGGCTCGCCGGGGCGGCCGCGCCAGCACCGACACCGCCGGGCCGTCCGAGGCGGCGCCGCCCGGTGGGAGCCGTCGACCCGGAAGTCGCGACGCCGACGGTGATCCGACATCGTAGGGGGTAGGAACTGGGCTGGACGGGGGCCGTTCGGGAGGGACGGCTCGGGCGGCGGGGTTCGTGCCGCACGGGGTACCGGGTGTTCCACGAGGTCGGGAGGAGAGGTATGGCATCCGTGTCAGGAGATGTCGTCGTCGTCACCGGAGCCGCCAGCGGCATCGGCCGTGCGGCGGCCGTGCGGCTGGCGCGGGCGGGCTGGGCGGTCGCGGCGGTGGACGTGGACGCGGCCGGTCTCGACCGCCTGGTCTCGGAGGCGCCCGGGGTGCGTCCGTTCGTCTGCGATGTCACCGATGGGGCGGCGGTGGCCGCCGTCGTGTCCGAGGTGGGGCGGGAGCTGGGTGCGCCGCGCCGGCTGGTGCACTGCGCGGGTGTCGGTGTGATGGGGCGGCTGCTCGACCCGGACCCGGAGGACACCCTCCGCGTGATGGACGTCGTGTACGGCGGCACCCTGCGGGTGGTTCGCGGGGTGGTGCCGTTGATGGCGGCCCGGGGCGGGGGCGAGGTGGTCCTGTTCGGGTCGATCGGTGGCTGGGTGCCGGTGCCGTTGGGCGGGGGGTACGGCGCGGCGAAGGCCGCGGTGCACTTCCTCGCCGAGGTCGTCGCGGCGGAACACCGCGCGGACGGCATCCGGGTCCTGTGTGTCTGCCCGCCCGCGGTGGAGACTCCGATGCTGGACCGGATTCGCGTCGAGACCCCGCAACTCCTGGGTCCACGAAAGGGGTTGAGTGTCGATGCGGTGCTGGATTCGATGGACCGGGCGCTGGCGCGCGGCCGGGCGTGGGCCTTTCCGGGGCGCGGGACCCGGGCCCTGTGGACGGCTCGGCGCCTGGCGCCCGGGGCACTCAGCGGGATCGTCGGCCGGGTGCTGGTCGGCAGGTAGGGCGCGGGCCGCGGCTCCCGGTCCCGTCCCGAGGCCGCGCAGAGGCCGACGCGGCGGTTCGCGGCGG
>NZ_JBHUAF010000577.1:0-3549 GCF_042789895.1 Kitasatospora sp. NPDC056783 | reverse complement strand
GGAGGGCGACTCCCGGGCCCGGGCCGGCCGACCCGCGTCCGCAGACGTGCACCACCTCCCGATGGAAAGAGCAGTGCCCATGGCCCGCGACCTCACCACCGGCACCGGCAGCCGCGGCGGCCGGCTGAGGGTGTACCTCGGCTCCGCGCCGGGGGTCGGCAAGACCTACCGGATGCTCGACGAGGCCCGGCGCAGACAGGAGCGCGGGGCCGATGTCGTGGTCGGGTACATCGAGTGCCACGGCCGCCGTCACACCGAGGCCATGCTGGCGGGCCTGGAGGTCCTGCCACGGGCCCGACGCGCCTACCGGGACGCCGAGTTCGAGGAGATGGACCTCGACGGAGCGCTCGCCCGCCGGCCGGCCGTCCTGCTGGTCGACGAGCTCGCGCACACCAACATCCCCGGCGGACGGCACGCCAAGCGCTGGCAGGACGTCGAGGAGCTGCTCGCCGCCGGGATCGACGTCGTCACCACCGTCAACATCCAGCACCTGGAATCGCTGAACGACGTCGTCCGGAAGATCACCGGCATCCCCCAGCGCGAGACCGTCCCGGACGAGGTGGTCCGCCGGGCCGACCAGATCGAACTCGTCGACATGGCCCCCCAGTCGCTGCGCCGCCGGATGGCCCACGGCAACGTCTACCGGGCGGAGAAGGTGGACGCCGCGCTCTCCAACTACTTCCGGGTCGGCAACCTCACCGCCCTGCGCGAACTCGCCCTGCTCTGGGTGGCCGGGCGGGTGGACGAGGGCCTGCGCGACTACCGGGCCAGCCACAACATCGACCGGGTCTGGGAGACCCGGGAGCGCGTCGTGGTCGCCCTCACCGGCGGCCCCGAGGGCGAGACCCTGATCCGCCGCGCCGCCCGGATCTCCGACCGCACGGCCGGCGGCGAACTGCTGGCCGTCCACGTCTCCCGCAGCGACGGCCTGGCCGGCGCCTCCTCCGGCGCGCTCGCCCAGCAGCGGCAGCTGGTGGAGACCCTCGGCGGCAGCTACCACGTGGTCGTCGGCGACGACGTCCCCACCGCGCTGCTCACCTTCGCCCGCGCCCACCACGCCACCCAGCTGGTGCTCGGCACCAGCCGCCGCGGCAGGGTCAACCGCTTCCTCACCGGCCCCGGCACCGGACAGACCACCGTGGACGCCTCCGAGGACATCGACGTCCACATGGTCACCCACGAGTTCACCGGCCGCGGCCGGCTGCCCTCGCTCGGCCGCCGCCACTCCCGGCGCCGCACCGTCGCCGGCTACCTGGCCGGACTGGTGGTGCCCTGGCTGCTCACCGTCCTGCTCTCGCAGGCCCACCACAGCATCAACCTGACCACCGACGCGCTGATCTTCCAGCTCGGGGTGGTCATCGTCGCCCTGCTCGGCGGCGCCGTGTCGGCCCTGCTGGCCTCGTTCGTCGCCTCGGTGCTGCTCAACTACTACTTCATCCCGCCGATCCACAGCCTGACCATCGGCGAGACCAACAACATCGTCGCCCTGGTGGTCTTCGCCGCCATCGCGCTCACCGTCTCCACCGTGGTCGACCACGCCGGCCGGCTCACCAGCCGGGCCGCCCGCGCCACCGCCGAGGCCGAGACCCTCTCCACCCTGGCGGGCAGCGTGCTGCGCGGCGCCGACGCGCTGCCCGCCCTGCTGGAGAAGTCCCGGACGGCCTTCGGCATGCGGGCCGTCGCCCTGCTCTCCCGGGCCGACGGCGAGGTGCTCGCCCACAGCGAGGGCGGGCACGAGCACGAGGGCGACCGGCCGGACGAGGCGGACGGCCCGTACGAGACCACCGAGGTCCCGGCCGGCGAGGGAGCCGTCCTGGTGCTCACCGGTCGCCGCCTGCCCGCCGCCGACCAGCGGGTGCTGACCGCCTTCGCCGCCCACCTCGCCGCCGCGCTGGAACGCGACCGGCTGGCCGTGGCCGCCGCCGAGATCGAGCCGATCAAGGCCGCCGACCGGATGCGCACCGCGCTGCTCGCCGCCGTCAGCCACGACCTGCGCACCCCGCTGGCCGCCGCCCGCGCCTCGGTCGGCTCGCTGCGCAGCCCCGACGTCGAGTTCTCGGCCGAGGACCAGGCCGAACTCCTCGCCACCGCCGACGAGTCGCTGGTGAGACTCACCCGGCTGGTCGACAACCTGCTCGACATGAGCCGCCTCCAGGCCGGCGCGCTCACCCTGCACCTCGCCGAGACCCACCTGGACGAGATCCTGCCCCGGGCGCTCGACAGCCTCCCCGACCCGTACGCCCCGGACCTGTCGACCGACCTCGCGGTCGACATCGAGGAGGGGACCCCGCCGGTGCTCGCCGACCCACCGCTGCTGGAGCGGGTGCTCGCCAACGTGATCACCAACGCGCTGCGCCACAACGCCCCCGGCGCACCCGTGCTGGTCACCGCCAGCCACCACGCCGACCAGGTCGAGATCCGGGTGATCGACCGCGGCCCCGGCATCGCCCCGGAGGACCGCGACCGGGTCTTCCTGCCCTTCCAGCGCCTCGGCGACACCGACAACACCACCGGTGTCGGCCTCGGCCTCGCCCTCTCCCGCGGCCTCGCCGAGGCGATGGGCGGCAGCCTGGAGGTCGAGGACACCCCGGGCGGCGGCACCACCATGCTGCTCACCCTGCCCGCCGCCGAGCCGAGGGAGGCCGACTCGTGAGCGAGATCCTGGTCGTCGACGACGAGCCGGCCCTGCTGCGCACCCTGCGGATCAACCTCAGCGCCCGGCAGTACGCCGTCCGCACCGCCGCCAGCGGCGGCGAGGCGCTCGACCGCGCCGCGCACCACGCCCCGGACGCCGTCCTGCTCGACCTCGGCCTGCCCGACCTCGACGGGATGGACGTGCTGCGCGGTCTGCGCGCCCGCGGCGCGATGCCGGTCATCGTGCTCTCCGGCCGGACCGACACCGCCGACAAGGTGGGCGCCCTGGACGCGGGCGCCGACGACTACCTCACCAAGCCGTTCCTGATGGACGAGTTGCTGGCCCGGCTGCGCGCCGTGCTGCGCCGGCCGCCGGGCGGCGTGCCGCCGAGCCTGCCGGCGATCGGCGACCACACCGTGGACCTCGTGGCCACCACGGTGAACGGCCCGGCCGGCCCGGTCCGGCTCACCCCGACCGAGTGGCGCATCCTCGCCCTGCTGCTCGCCAACCCGGGCCGGCTGGTGCCCGGCCGGCAGATCCTGCGCGAGGTGTGGGGACCGGCCCAGGAGGGGCGCGGCAACTACCTGCGGGTCTACTTCGCCGGGCTGCGCCGCAAGCTGGAGCGTGACCCGGCCCGGCCGCGGCATCTGGTCACCGAGCCGGGGATCGGCTACCGGTACGTCCCCTGACCGGCGTGCGGGCCGGTGGCGCGCGCCGTGCCGACGAGCCGTCAACACCCCGTCAAGGCCGGGGCGGTGGGCGACAGGGGGGCGTCAAGGCCGTTCGGCGGCGGTGTTCCGTGGGCGTAGCGTCGGGGTCGAAGGAGCGGGCCCGCTCCGTGTGGGGGAAGCCCGGGGCCGCTCCGACCGCCGTCCCCGGACGGCCGGCAGGTGGGGGAGGGGCGCGCGACATCC
>NZ_JBHUAF010000576.1:0-3576 GCF_042789895.1 Kitasatospora sp. NPDC056783 | reverse complement strand
CCTGGAAGCCAGGGAGCGGGCGGGGCCCACGGCCGTTTCGGCGTACGGTCCGTCAGGCCCGGTCGCAGGCCTGCGCCCGCAGCGCGCGGGCCAGGTCGTCCCGGCGCTCCAGCACCAGGCGGCGCAGCGCCGGCGCGGCCCCGGGGTGCCCCGCCAGCCAGGCGTCGGCCTCGGCCAGGGTCTGCTCGTCGGTCTGGGCGATCGGGAAGAAGCCGCCGACGATCCGCATCGCGATCTCGATGGTCCGCTCGGCCCAGATCCGCTCCAGCAGCTTGAAGTACGGCGCCGCGTAGAGGGCCGTCAGGTCGCGCTGGGCGGGGATCGAGAAGCCCGCGGTGTTGGCCTCGACCAGGGCGCTCGGCAGCTCGTCCGAGTCGATCACGGCCGACCAGGCGGCGGCCTTGGCCTCCGCGGTGGGCCGGGCGGCCAGGCACTGGGTGTAGTGCCGCTTGCCGCTCGCGGTGTTGTCGGCGTCGAGCTCGGCGGCCAGCTCCTCGTCGGCGGCCTGTCCGGACGCGGCCAGGGCCAGCCACAGCGACCAGCGCAGCTCCTGGTCCACCTCCAGGCCGTCGATCCGGGCGCTGCCGGACAGCAGGCCGCGGACCAGGCCGAGGTGCTCGGCGCCGCCCGCGGTCTGGGCGAGGAAGCGGGCCCAGGCCAGCTGGTGGTCGCTGCCGGGGACGGCCTCGCGCAGCTCGCGCAGGGCGCCGTCGGCCAGCAGCCGGCCGCCCTCGCCGCGCCAGGCCGGGTCGGCGTACAGGTCGACGGCGGTCTTGGCCTGGGCGTGCAGCGACTGGAGCACGCCGATGTTGCCCTCCTGGCCGGCGAACCGCAGCACCAGGGCGACGTAGTCGCGGGCCGGCATCAGGCCGTCCCGGGTGAGGTTCCAGACCGCCGACCAGGCCAGCGCCCGGGCGAGGCCGATAGGCCGATCGGGCCCCTCCTGCCCGGTGCCGGGCAAGGAGGGATCGTCGTGGATGTCGCCGAGGCCGGTGCGCAGCGTCTCCAGCGACTCCTCGTCGAAGCGGACCTTGCAGTACGTCAGGTCGTCGTCGTTGAGCAGCACCAGCGCCGGGCGGGGCAGGCCGACGGCCTCGGCGGCCACGGTCCGGGTGCCGGTGACGTCCAGTTCGATCCGGCCGGTGCGCACCAGGGCGCCGTCCGCGTCCCGGTCGTACAGGCCGACCGCGATCCGGTGCGGGCGCGCGACCTCGCCGTCCTGGAGCACGGCCAGCTCGGTGATCCGGCCCTCGGAGTCGGTGGTGACCTGCGGGGTGAGCGCGTTGACGCCGGAGGTCTGGAGCCAGGCGGCGGCCCACGCCTTGAGGTCGCGGCCGCTGGTCTCCTCCAGCACCTCCAGCAGGTCGCCCAGCTCGGTGTTCCCGAAGGCGTGGCGCTTGAAGTAGCGGCGGGCGCCCTCGAAGAACGCCTCCGAACCGACGTACGCCACCAGCTGCTTGAGGACGGAGGCACCCTTGGCGTAGGTGATGCCGTCGAAGTTGAGCTTGGCGTCCTCCAGGTCCCGGATGTCGGCGGTGATCGGGTGGGTGGTGGGGAACTGGTCCTGCCGGTAGGCCCAGGCCTTGCGCTGGTTGGCGAAGGTGACCCAGGCCGAGGAGTAGCGGGTGCGGGCGCCGATCAGGCCGTAGGAGCCCATGAAGTCGGCGAAGGACTCCTTCAGCCACAGGTCGTCCCACCAGCGCATGGTGACCAGGTCGCCGAACCACATGTGCGCCATCTCGTGCAGGATGACGTTGGCCCGGCCCTCGTAGGCGGCGTCGGTGACCTTCGAGCGGAAGACGAACTCCTCGCGGAAGGTGACGCAGCCCGGGTTCTCCATCGCGCCGATGTTGTACTCGGGGACGAAGGCCTGGTCGTACTTGCCGAAGGGGTACGGGTAGTCGAACTGCTCGTGGAAGAAGTCGAGTCCGAGCTTGGTGACGCCGAGGATCTCGTCCGCGTCGAAGTGCGGGGCCAGCGACCTGCGGCACATCGCGGAGAGCGGGATCTCCAGCGCGGTGCCGTCGGCCAGTTCGCGGCGGTAGTGGTCGCGGGCGACGTGGTACGGGCCGACGACGACGGCGGTGAGGTAGGTGGAGATCGGCTTGGTCGGCGCGAACTCCCAGGTGCGGGCGTCGCCTTCGGCGATGACGTTCTCGTGCGGCGCGTTGGACCACACGTCCCAGGCGGCCGGGGCGGTCACCGTGAAGGTGAACGGGGCCTTCAGGTCGGGCTGCTCGAAGTTCGCGAACACCCGGCGGGCGTCGGCCGGTTCGTAGTGGGTGTACAGGTAGGTCTCGCCGTCCACCGGGTCGACGAAGCGGTGCAGGCCCTCGCCGGTGCGGCTGTAGGCGCAGTCCGCCTCGACGGTCAGCACGTTCTCGGCGGCCAGGCCGTCGACGTGCACCCGGGCGCCGTCGTAGGCGGTGGCGGGGTCGAGGGCGCGGCCGTTGAGGGTGACCGAGCGGACGGCCGGGGCGAGCAGGTCGAGGAAGGTGTCCGCACCGGGCTGGGAGCAGCGGAAGGTGACGGTGGTGGTGGAACGGAAGGTGCCGGCCGCCTGGTCGGGGGCCGAGGTCACGTCCAGCCGGACCTGGTAGCCGTCCACGGCCAGAATGCTGGCCCGCTGCTGCGCCTCGTCGCGGCTGAGGTTCTTGCCCGGCACGGCGGTACTCCTTTGTCCGGCTCGCACGGTGGTGCGCCCTGTGGGTGGTGCGGTCTCGGCGCGGGGGTGTGGTCCGCGCGCGGAGTCATCCTTTCACGGCCCGCTCCGTCGGTACCATTGCACAGATCGCCGCGTTCGCGCCGGAATCAGCGGCGCGGGGCGGGTGTTGGCGTTCCGGGGGGTGGAGCACCTCCCTGCCTCGGATCACCTCACGAAGGACGACTCCCAGTGACGACTGCCGCTGAGCGCAAGACCGCCGACTTCTGGTTCGACCCGGCCTGCCCCTGGGCGTGGATGACCTCCCGCTGGCTGATCGAGGTCCAGCAGCTGCGTCCGGTCGACGTGAACTGGCACGTGATGAGCCTTTCGGTGCTCAACGAGCACCGGGACCTCCCGGAGAACTACCGGGAGCTGCTGGACAACGCCTGGGGTGCGGTGCGGGTCTGCGTCGCCGCCGCCGAGCAGCACGGGCCGGAGGTGCTGGGCCGGCTCTACACCGAGCTGGGCCTGCGCTTCCACAACCAGGGCCTGCCGCAGAACCGGGAGACGGTCGAGGCCGCGCTGGTGGCCGCGGGCCTGCCCGCCGAGCTGGCCGACGCGGCGGGCACGGACGCGTACGACGAGGCCCTGCGCGCCTCGCACAAGGAGGGCATCACCCTGGTCGGCGAGGACGTCGGCACCCCGGTGATCGCGGTCGAGGGCGTGGACGGCGAGCGGGTCGCCTTCTTCGGTCCGGTGGTCACCCCCGCCCCGAAGGGCGAGGCCGCGGCCCGGCTGTGGGACGGCACCCTGCTGGTGGCCTCCACCCCGGGCTTCTACGAGATCAAGCGCACCCGTACGGACGGCCCGTCCTTCGAGTGAGGGGGAGCGGCGGGTAGCCGCCGCCGGAGCGCGTGGCGAGGGCCCGGCAC
>NZ_JBHUAF010000575.1:0-3606 GCF_042789895.1 Kitasatospora sp. NPDC056783 | reverse complement strand
AGCCTGAGGATCAGGCCCGGTAGCCGAGGACGGTCATCATGCCGGTCTCCGAGTGGTAGACGTTGTGGCAGTGCACCATCCACAGGCCCGGGTTGTCGGCGTCGAAGTCGACGGCCAGGGTCGTGCCCGGCAGCACGATCGCGGTGTCCTTGCGCGGGCCGTCACCGGGCAGCGCGAAACTGTGACCGTGCAGGTGGACGGGGTGCCACATGGTGGTGCTGTTGCGGAACTCCAGCCGCACCCGCTCACCCGCCGCCACCGGGTAGCGCTGCGCCGGGTCGTACCTGCGACCGTTGAACGCCCAGTCCGCCTTCGCCATCCCACCGGTGAGCTCCAGCTTCACCGTGCGGTCCGGCGACTTCGCGGGCAGCCGGACGCTCGGGTCGGCCTTGAGCTGCCCGGCGGTGAGCAGCCGGCCGTCCAACTCGGCCGGGCGCGCCGAGGCGTCGGGCGCCGCGCCGCCGCCGGTGCGCAGCACGGCCAGCGCGGTGGCGTTCTTGCCCTCGGCCAGCGCCGTCAACGGGAAGACACCGTCCTTGGCGGTGACCAGCACGTCGTAACGCTCGCCCATGCCGAGCAACAGCGCCTGGGTGGTGGCCTGTTCGACCGGGAAGCCGTCCGTGTGGGTGACGGTCAGCTCGTGGCCGCCGAGGGCGACCCGGTAGGCGGTGTCACCGCCCGCGTTCACCAGCCGGATGCGGATCCGGTCGCCGGGCTTGGCGGTGAAGGTCTCGGGGGCGGCCGAGAGTTTGCCGTTGACCAGGTGGAACGGGTACGCGACGTCGCCCGCGTCGCCGCCCAGCAGCGGACTCTGAGCGCCCATCAGCATCCGGCTGGGGCCCGCGACGCTCGGAGTTCCTCCCCCACCGGACATCCCCGACATGTCGTGGCCCGGCATGGACGGCATGTCGTGCCCGGAGCCCCCCGAGTGGTCCATCCCGCCCATCCCTCCCATGTCACCCATGTCGCCCATGCCCTTGGCGAGTTCGGCGAGCACGGCGTCCGGGGTGCTGCCGTCGATCCCGTCCACCCAGTCGTCCAGGACGACGACCCACTCCTTGTCGTAGGCCAGCGGCTCCTTGGGGTCCTCGACGATCAGCGGGGCGTACAGGCCGCGGTCCTGCTGGACCCCGGAGTGCGGGTGGAACCAGTAGGTGCCCGGGTGGCTGAGCGCGAACCGGTACTCGAAGGACGCGCCGGGCTTGACGTCGGCCTGGGTCACGCCCGGCACGCCGTCCATGTCGTTGCGCAGCGCGAGGCCGTGCCAGTGCAGCGAGGTGGGCTGTGGCAGGTGGTTGGCGAGGGTGACGGCGAGCGTGTCGCCGACGGTGGCCCGCACCTCCTGGCCGGGCAGGCGGTCGCCGTACGCCCAGCTGCGGACGGTGCGGCCGCCGAGGTCGAGGGTGGTCTCGGTGGCGGTGAGCGCGACCCTGCGCTCCGGGCCGGGCTTGCGCCGGGCCTCGGCGGCGGCGACCTCGGGGCCGTTCGGGGCCAGGTAGCCGGCCGGGGCGGCGGCCGGGCTGCCGGTGCCGCTCGCCGACCCGTGGTCCATGGACCCGTGGTCCATGCCCTTCATCGAGCCGGAGGAGCAGGCGGTGAGCAGGCCGGTTCCGGCGGCGGCGAGCGCGGCGCCCAGGACGGTACGGCGGGTGGGTGTGCGCATGGCGGAGTGCACCTCGTGCGGTGTGTGGGTGTGCGGGTGTGTGGGACGTCGCGTCGGCCGTTCCGTGCGCGGGGGCTTCGGGGTGCGAGCGGGCGCGCGGATGCACGCGCGGGCGCTCCCGAGTGGGCGCGGGCACGGAACGACGGGCGCGCGCCTACTGGCGCAGCACCGAAAGCCGGGTGAGGAGTATTCGCCCGCCCCCGGGCGGGGGCAGCGCGCGAACGGCCCGCAGCAGCCGGGCCCGCACCCAGGCGGCGGCGTCACCACTGCGGCTCAGCAGCGGGCCGACGACGAGGAGCACCAGCGTCCAGCCGGCCAGGACGGCGAGGCAGACCGCCATCGGGTCCATGCCGCCGGGGGCGGCGGGGTGGACGGCGGCGGGGGCGGCGTGCGCGTGCGCGTACGTGTCCGCGTGCTCGACCTGATGGAGAGCACCCGCAGGACGCATCGCGGAGCCGTGAGCACCGGAGGCCTGCGTACCGGCGGCGTGCATACCAGCGGCGTGTGTACCGGCGGCCTCGTGCCCGCCGCCCGGATGACCGAGCGTGTGCATCGTCACGATGCCGAGCAGCAACGCGGCGAGCAGCAGCAGGCGCGGCAACCGTGCCATCCTCCGCCTCCCGACCACGTCGCGTTCCCGTACCCCCGCAGGGTATCCCGACCCTACGCCACGCACCGCACCGCGCCGGACCGCGCCGGACCGGACGGTCACGAGGTGACCGCCGAGCCACTTCCCTCCGCAAGCCGTGGTCGATGGGTGATGATTCCGGTGGCCGGGCCACGACCCGGCGACACCATCGACCCCCCGGAGCGAAGACTGATGCACCACCGCAGCCTCGGCGTTGACGGGCCGACCGCGAGCGCGATCTGCCTCGGCGCGATGACCTTCGGCACCACCGTCGACGAGGAGACCTCGACGGCGATCCTCGACCGCTTCACCGAAGCCGGCGGGACGTTCATCGACACCTCGAACAACTACGCCTTCTGGGCGCCGGGTGCGAACGGTTACGAGAGCGAGGAACTGCTCGGCCGCTGGCTGGCCCGCCGCGGCAACCGCGACGACCTGGTGCTCGCCACCAAGGCCGGCGCCCGCCCGGTGCCCGGCCTCCCCTTCCCCGAACACATCGAGGGCCTCTCCGCCCGCGCCCTGCGCGAGGCCGCCGAGGGCAGCCTGCGCCGCCTCGGCACCGACCGCGTCGACCTCTACTACGCCCACGTGACCGACCCGGCCACGCCCGTCGAGGAGACCATGGGCGCCTTCGCCGAACTGGTGGCCGACGGCAAGGTCACCACCCTCGGGTGCAGCAACCACAGCGCCGCCGACCTCGCCTCGGCCAACGGCCTCGCCACCGAACGCGGCTGGCCCGGCTACCGGTGCGTCCAGCAGCGCCACACCTACCTCCTCCCCCGGCCCGACGCCGACTTCGGCATCCAGCGCCCCGCCGACGAGGCCCTGCTCTCCCACCTCGCCCAACGCCCGTCGATGACCCTGCTCGCCTACTCCCCCCTCCTCGGCGGCTCCTACTCCCGCCCCGACCGCCCGCTTCCCGAACAGTACGAGTGGCCGGCCGCCAAGGCCCGGCTGACCGCCCTGTCCGAGATCGCCGAGGAGAGCGGCGCCACCGTCAACCAGGTGGTCCTGGCCTGGCTGCTCGGCCACCCCGTCCCGACCGTCCCGATCATCGGCGCCAGCTCCGTCGCCCAACTGGACGAGAGCCTCGCCGCATTGGACCTCACCCTCGACGAGGACCAGCGCCACCGTCTGGACACCGCGGCCTGACCGCACTCCCCCGGGCTTCCGTCCCTCTGGGGGAC
Organism: Kitasatospora sp. NPDC056783; assembly: GCF_042789895.1. Lineage (NCBI taxonomy): Bacteria > Bacillati > Actinomycetota > Actinomycetes > Kitasatosporales > Streptomycetaceae > Kitasatospora > Kitasatospora sp. NPDC056783. The sequence goes on along the minus strand of NZ_JBHUAF010000575.1, from coordinate 128 downwards.
GACCCGGAACGGCCCCTGAGATACGCCCCCTAATACTCCAGCCGCACTTCGTGATCAGGTGGCGAGTCTGCGCTGGTAGTGGCTGTGGCGGGCTCGTCCCTGGTGCGTCCGGCGCCATATCGACCAGT
>NZ_JBHUAF010000574.1:0-3619 GCF_042789895.1 Kitasatospora sp. NPDC056783 | reverse complement strand
CGGGCGTCGGCGCGGCGCCGCTCGGCCGGCCCGGTGGCGTCGCGCAGGTCGTGCACCAGCCGGGTGAGCCGGGGCCCGAGGTCGGCGGGGGCGCGTTCGGCGGCCAGCCGGGCGGCGGTGCCGAAGACCGCGAGCTCCTCGTCGCCGAGGTCGCGCAGGTCCACGGTGGCGAGGTCGCCCAGCCGGGCGAGCTGGAGGCGTTCCGAGCCCTCGGCGGGGGTGCGGACGAAGCTGCCGCCGTTGCGGCCGCGCCGGGTCTCGATCAGTCCGGCCTCGCGGAGCAGCGCGAGCGCCTCGCGGACGGTGCCGTTGGCGACGCCGAGCTGTTCGGCGAGGTCGTTCTCGCTGGGCAGCTGGTCCCCGTCGGCGACCAGTCCGAGGGCGATCGCCTCGGTGATCCGGCGGGCCACCGCGTCGGCGCGCCCGAGGTCGGCCAGCGGTGCGAGCACGGCGCTGAGCAGCGGGGCCGCACTGCCGATGGCCGTCATACCGCCCCTCCCCGGTCGCCGTCGCCGGATCTCCGTCCGGCCGGATGCCTCCCGCAGAGTACCTCCGGTCGAGCGCGCACCCTTGCCGCTAGAAACTCAATCTCGTATGTTTTCCCGCAACCTCGGCCCGAGCGTCAACCCCCGTAGCGCTCCCCACGCATCACGACACGTTCCCAGGAGCTGGTCATGACCGATGCCCGTGCACGTGCCACCCTCCGCTCCCCCGACCCGGACGCCGAACGGCTGGCCGCCCTCGGCTACACCTCCGAGTTCAAGCGCGACATGAGCCTGTGGGCGAACTTCTCGCTCGGCTTCACCTATCTCTCCCCGGTCGTCGGCGTGTACACCCTCTTCGCCACCTCCCTGCGGACCGCCGGGCCGCCGATGCTCTGGAGCTTCCTGATCGCGGGCCTCGGCCAGCTGCTGGTGGCCCTGGTGTTCAGCGAGGTGGTCGCCCAGTTCCCGGTGGCCGGCGGGGTGTACCCGTGGGCCCGGCGGCTCTGGGGCCGCACCTGGGGATGGCTGACCGGCTGGGTCTACCTGCTGGCCCTGATGTCCACCATCGCGGCGGTCTCCTACGGCGCCGGCCCGTACGTGGCCGTCCTGCTGGGCGTCGAGCCGAGCACCGCGACCACCGTCTGGTGCGCGCTCGGCCTGCTGGCCCTCGCCACCGTGATCAACCTCGGCGGCACCCGGGTGCTGTCGGCGGCGGCGGTGTTCGGCTTCGCCGCCGAGTTGCTCGGCGCCCTCGCGGTCGGCGCCTGGCTGCTGCTGACGCACCGCTACCACGGCCTCGGCGTGGTCTTCGACCGCTTCGGCGCGGGCGGCGACGGCAGCTACACCGACGCCTTCCTGGCCGCCGGGCTGATCGCGGTCTTCCTGTTCTTCGGCTTCGAGGCCTGCGGCGACGTCGCCGAGGAGGTGCCCGACCCCGGTCGGCAGATCCCCAAGTCGATGCGGCGCACCATCTACGTCGGCGGCGCGGCCGCGATCGGCGTCAGCCTGGCGCTGGTGATGTCGATCCGGGACATCGGCGCGGTGGTCTCCGGCGACGACAACGACCCGGTGGCCAAGGTGCTGCACGACGCCTTCGGCGCGGCCGGCGCCCGGGTGGTGATCGGCGTGGTGCTGATCTCCTTCCTGTCCTGCGTGCTGAGCCTCCAGGCCGCGGCCAGTCGGCTCGCGTACTCCTTCGCCCGGGACCGGATGATCGTCGGCAGCAGGCTGCTGGCCACCGTCTCGGACCGACTGCGGGTGCCGCCGTACGCGCTGCTGCTCGCCGCGGTGCTGCCCGGCGTGATCATCGTGGGTGCCTCGGCACTCTCCGAGGGAGCGCTCACGAAGATCATCTCCTTCTCCAGCATCGGCATCTACCTGGCCTTCCAGATGGTGGTGCTGGCCGCCCTGCGGGCCCGGCTGCGCGGCTGGCGCCCGAGCGGGGACTTCCGGCTCGGCCGCTGGGGTCTGGCGGTGAACATCGGCGCGCTGCTCTACGGCGTCGCCGCCATCGTCAACATCTGCTGGGGCCGCACCCCGGACGCCGCCTGGTACGACAACTACCTGGTGCTGCTCTCGGCGGTGGTCGTGCTCGCGGCCGGCGGGCTCTACCTGCTGCTGGCCCGCCCGCACCTGCGCGGCGACGCGCCCTCCGGCGACGCGACCGGGCGGGGAGCGGACGCATGAGCCTCCCCCTCGACGGCGTCCTGGTCGCCGACTTCGGCCGGGTCCTCGCCGCGCCCTACCTGACCATGCTGCTGGCCGACCTCGGCGCCGACGTGATCAAGGTCGAGCAGCCCGGCACCGGCGACGACACCCGCGCCTGGGGCCCTCCGCGCGCCCAGGGCGAGGCCACCTACTTCCTCTCCGTCAACCGCAACAAGCGCTCCCTCACCCTCGACCTGCGCGACCCGGCCGACCACGCCCGCGCCGTCGAACTCGTCCGCCGGGCCGACGTCCTGGTGGAGAACTTCCGCCCCGGCACGATGGCCCGCCACGGGCTCGGCCCGGAGAGCGCCCAGGACCTCAACCCGCGGCTGGTCTACTGCTCGATCACCGGCTTCGGCTCCGGCCGGGGCGCCGAACTGCCCGGCTACGACCTGCTGGTGCAGGCCGTCGGCGGGCTGATGTCGGTGACCGGTCCGGCGCCCGGCGAGCCGGTGAAGGCGGGCGCCGCGCTGGTGGACGTGCTGACCGGGCTGCACGCGGCGGTCGGCGTGCTGGCCGCGCTGCGCGAGCGCGAGACCACCGGCCGGGGCCAGCTGGTGGAGCTGAACCTGCTCTCCACGCTGCTCTCCGGCCTGGTCAACCAGTCCGCCGGCTACACCCTGGCCGGCGCCGTACCGGGCATCCTCGGCAACCGCCACCCGTCCATCGCGCCGTACGAGGTGTTCACCGCGGCCGACCGCCCGCTGGTCCTCGCGGTCGGCAACGACCGGCAGTTCGCCGCGCTCTGCCGAGGCGTGGGCGCCCCCGGGCTGGCCACCGACCCGCGCTTCGCCACCAACTCCGACCGGGTCGCGCACGTGGACGCGCTGGCCCGCGCGCTCACCGCCCGGCTCGAACGCCGCACCGCCGCCGAGTGGTTCGCGGTGCTCACCCCGCTCGGCGTGCCCTGCGGCCCGGTCAACGACCTGGCCGAGGCCTTCGACCTCGCCGACTCGCTCGGCCTGCGGCCCCGGGCGCCGCTGCCCGGTCGGGACGGCCGGCCGCTGGACCTGGTCGCCAACCCGATCGGCCTCTCCCGCACCCCGCCGCGCTACCACCTGCCCCCGCCCCGGCTCGGCGAACACACCACCGAACTCACGGCTTGGCTGGACGCCCCGTACGACCCGCCCGCGCACGGCCTCCCCGCACACGACAAGCACCCGCACGACAAGGACCCCGAGGACCTCCCATGAGCACCGCCCGCGAGTGCCGGACGGTCCTCGGGGCCAACGGCATCTCGCTGGAGTACTCGCCGATCCGGCACGCCGGCAACCTGGAGTCGGTGCTGACCTACGAGGGCACCAGCGAGATCCACACACTGGTGGTCGGCCAGGCGCTCACCGGGCAGGCCGCCTACCGGTGAGCCTGTGAGTGCGCGGGTGCGCGGGTGCGCGGGTGCGCCCGTGGGTGAGGCCCGCGCCCCGCGG
>NZ_JBHUAF010000573.1:0-3628 GCF_042789895.1 Kitasatospora sp. NPDC056783 | reverse complement strand
GCGGAGCGCCGTCGGGCCGGACGTACCGTGACGGTCCCCGCCCGGGCCGGGCCGCCGCGGCCCGGCCCGGCACTCCCGGTTCCGGGCCCGGAACGGGAACGGACCTGGACCGATCACCGTCGGCGCGAGCCGATACCCTGGCCCCTGTCGGCGGCCGGGGGAACCCGCCGCGACGGGGCCCGCAGGCCGGCGGGCCGGGCCCACCACGCACGGACGAGACCGAACGTCAGGCTGCGGCGAGCACGGCCGCGCCGAGGGGGAGCAGAGGACCATGAGCGAGCACGGCAACGCGGCGGTCGAGGGCTTCTCCCTGGGCAACGGCCGCTATGTGCTGCAGCGGCTGCTGGGCGAGGGCGGCATGGCCTCCGTGCACCTCGCCCACGACCGGGTGCTGGACCGGCAGGTCGCGCTGAAGAGCATGCACAGCGAGCTGGGCCGGGACGACTCGTTCAAGGAGCGGTTCCGCCGCGAGGCCCAGGCGGTGGCCCGGCTGGAGCACCCCAACATCGTCACGGTCTACGACAGCGGCGAGGACGTCGCCCCGGACGGCTCCAGCACGCCGTACATCGTCATGCAGCTGATCGACGGCATGGGCCTGCGCGAGACGATCAACGAGGCGATCGGCCGGTACGGCGCGATGCCGACCGAGGATGCCCTGAGGGTCAGCGTCGGTGTGCTGAACGCGCTGGAGGCCTCGCACGACATGGGCCTGGTGCACCGCGACATCAAGCCCGGCAACGTCATGTTCGACCGCAAGGGCAACGTCAAGGTGATGGACTTCGGCATCGCCCGCGCGTTGGAATCCGGCGTCACGTCGATGACGCAGACGGGCATGGTGGTCGGCACCCCGCAGTACCTCTCGCCCGAGCAGGCGCTCGGCAAGCCGGTGGACGCCCGCTCCGACCTGTACTCGGTCGGCGTGATGCTCTTCGAGATGCTCACCGGACAGCTGGTCTTCGACGGCGACTCGGCGTTCTCGATCGCCTACAAGCACGTCCAGGAGGAGCCGCCGGCCCCCTCCACCCTCAACCGCTCGGTCACCCCCGCGGTGGACGCCTTCGTGGCCCAGGCGCTGCGCAAGGACCCGGCGCACCGGTTCCAGAGCGCGGCGGCGATGCGGGACGAGGCGGAGCGGCTGATCGCGGCGGCCAGGAACGGCGGCGGCGGGCACAAGCTGGAGGCCAGCACCCCGCTGGTGATCAACGAGGGCCCGCGCTCGGTGCACGCCGCCCCGCAGGCGCCGCCGACGCCGCACCCGCAGTACGGGCAAGGGGGGCTCCAGCAGGGCGCGCAGCCGCAGTACCAGACCCCGCCGCCGGCCTACCGGACGCCGCCGCCGCAGCCGCACACCCCGCACCCGCAGTACGGGCAAGGGGGGCTCCAGCAGGGCGCGCAGCCGCAGTACCAGACCCCGCCGCCCGCCTACCGGACGCCGCCGCCGCAGCCGCACACCCCGCACCCGCAGTACGGGCAGGGGGGGCTCCAGCAGGGCGCGCACACCCCGCCGCCGCAGCCGATGCCGCCGTACCGGCAGCCGAAGGCGTCCGGTGGCGGTTGCTCCACGGCCGTGGTGGTGGTCGGCATCATCGTCGGCGTGCTGGTGCTCGCGGGCATCATCATCGCGATCGTGGTCAACCGCGCCCAGGAGAAGACGGGCAAGATCGGCCACGCGGAGCGCCCGGCCGACGTGCTGGTCGTCGAGCGCCCGGCCGACCGCGACGGCCTGCTCTGACGACTTCCGACCGGTTCCGGGGTACCACGGTCGCCCGTCGGAAGCGGTAGCGTTCGGGGATACGTAAGCGACAGGGCACCGCGATCCGAGCGAACGCCCGGGGCGAGGAGCGATGGCACAGACGCAGCAGCCGGACGAAGAGGCGGGTGCCCGAGCGGTCGGCCGGACCGGCGGGACGCCGAGGATCCCCGAGCCGGGCAGCGAGGCCGCGACCTCGGCACTGCCGCCGGTCGTCGGCGGCCCGCAGACTCCGGGCCGCGGCACCGCAGTACCGCTGAGCACCGTCGGCGACGGCCGCTACCGGCTGACCCACCGGCTCGGGCGCGGCGGCATGGCCGAGGTGTTCGCCGCCGAGGACGTGCGGCTCGGCCGCACCGTCGCGGTCAAGCTGCTGCGCGGCGAGCTGGCCCAGGACGATGTCGCCCGGCTGCGCTTCACCCGTGAGGCCCACGCCGTCGCGGCGCTCAACCACCACTCGATCGTCGCCGTCTACGACACCGGCGAGGAGTACGTCGGGGACGAGTCCACGCCGTACATCGTGATGGAGCTGGTCGAGGGCCGCACCGTCCGTGAGCTGCTGGCGGACGAGGCGCCGCCGCCGGTCGACCAGGCGCTGATCATCATCGCCGGGGTGCTGGAGGCGCTCGCCTACAGCCACCGCAACGGCATCGTCCACCGGGACATCAAGCCCGCCAACGTGTCCATCACCAACGCCGGTGCGGTCAAGGTGATGGACTTCGGCATCGCCCGGGCGCTGACCGGCGGGGCCACCACGATGACCCAGACCGGCATGGTCATGGGCACCCCGCAGTACCTCTCGCCCGAGCAGGCGCTCGGCAAGCCGGTCGACCACCGCTCCGACCTGTACGCGGCCGGCTGCATGCTCTACGAACTGCTCACGCTGCGCCCGCCGTTCACCGGCGACACCCCGCTCTCGGTGGTCTACCAGCACGTCCAGGACCCGCCGGTGCCGCCCTCGCAGGCCAACGGCCGGGTGCCGACCGGGCTCGACCCGCTGGTGCTGCGCTCGCTCGCCAAGAACCCGGACGACCGCTTCCAGGACGCCGACGAGTTCCGCGCACACGTGCAGCACGCGCTGCGCGAGATGCACAGCGCGGCCGGGGCGGGCTGGGCCGGCGGGGCCGCGGGCGACACCGGCGCGACCCAGGTGCTCCGGCCGGACCAGGCGGCGACCACGGCGTTCGGCGCGGTCCGCCCGGGCGACCAGACCTCCGTGCTGCCCTACTCGACGGGCGGCCCGCAGGCGCCCGTCTCGCCCTACCTGGCGGCCGGCGGCCCGTACGGCGGTGACGGCGCGGTCGAGCACGGCGGGGACTCCGGTGGCCGGCGCGGGCCGTGGGCCTGGGTGGCCGGTGCGGTCGCCGTGCTGGTCGCGTCCGGCGCGGGCATCGCGTTCGCGCTCGGCGGCTTCGGCGACAAGGCCCAGAGCGTGGACCCGACGCCGCCCCCGGCGGTCAGCACCACCGAGCCGTCCGCGCCGGCGGCGCAGAGCGGTCTGCCGAGCCCGCCGGCCTCGGTCTCCGGCAGCAAGAAGCCGCCGCAGCAGCAGCCGACCGACCCCGGCAACACCGGGAACAACACCTGGAACAACGGCAACAACACGCTGCCGTCGCCGACTTCGGGCCGGCACTCGCAGAGCCCGACGCCGACCGAGTCCGCGAGCCACACGCCGACCGGGAACTCGACGGCGAGTGCGAGCGGCGGGGCGTCACCCGGTGGCAACGGCAACGGCAGTGGCGGCGGGCTGCCGAACCCGCTGCCGAGCAAGACCAACCCGTTGCCTTCGACACCCTCGCCACCCGTGCAGCTCGGCAACGGCTGACCGACGGGAGAACCGACGGGAGAACCGACGGAGCGGGCCGACCGGTGTCGAAC
>NZ_JBHUAF010000572.1:0-3663 GCF_042789895.1 Kitasatospora sp. NPDC056783 | reverse complement strand
CACCGCGACGGCGGCGGGCCCGGGGCGTGGCGCGAGCGGCGGCCACCCGGGCGGGCGACGTGAGGTCGCCGCAGGCCCGGCGGCGTGCTGGGGTGGTCCGCATGAACCGCTCACTCCCGGCCCGGGTGGCCGTCGCGACCGCCGCCGTCCTCCTGCTCGCCGCTGCCGGGGCCGTGGTCGCCGGTGCCGGACCGGCGGCGGCCGGCGGGCGCCGGGACGTCACCGCCGACCAGTGCCGCGACGCGGGCGGCCACGTCGAGGGCAGCGGCTACTGCGCCGACGCGGCCGGGGACGACGCCTGGGGCCAGCCCGTCGACGGCCAGGCGGTCAACCCGGATCCCCGCCCCGGGGAGGAGGACTGAACGCCGCCCGACCGCCCCCGGCTCCTCGACCCGCCGTCGCGCCGCTCACGGCACCGGCCGCAGGGTGACCGGTGCCGGGGTGAGGGCGCGCAGCACGAGGTCGATGCGCACCCTGGCGGCGCCCGCGCGGTGCAGCGCGGCGGTGATCGTCCGTAACTCCTCGGGGCCGGTGCAGGCGAGCCTCAGTTCGAGGTCCGCCTCGCCCGCCAGCGCCAGGCCGCTCCGGACGGCCGGGAACTCCGCCGCGAGGCGGTCGAAGTCGAGCGGGACGGGGCCGTGGCTGATCCGGGCGATCGCGTGCAGGGCCCGGGCGGACTCGGGCGGCCCCTGCGGAGCCGGGCCGTCCGGGACGAGCCGTAGCGGGGCGGTCACCGGTGCTGGAGCTGTGCGGTCGGGGCCGGGGCGGTCGGCACGGCGGGGGAGCCGACGGGCGGGGCGACCAGCCGGGGGTCCAGCACCAGGGTGTCGATCCCGAGCGGGGCGGTGAGGTCCCGGAGGGCGGCTTCGCCGATCTCGGTGTGGGCCTGCCGGGGCCCGAGGAGGGCGGCGAGGGCCTCGGGGCTGGAGAATCCGACCGCGCAGCGGCGGCCGTCGCGCAGGCGGAACAGGCGGAGTGCGGTGGTGCTTCCGGTGCCGGAGGTGGTGACCGGAACGTGCCAGACGGCGCGGGCCATGCGGATGCTCCCGAGTGGGGTGGTGGTGCCTGCCGGAACTACTCCCTCGACGCTAGGGCGGCTCGGCCCGGGCGTCGCCGCTCCTGACGCGGCGTTGACCGAATGGGGTCGTGCGTTGACGCACTCCTGACGTTCGGCTCACCCGAGTGGACTACACCACTCCGCGGGGGCGCTCGGTTTGCCTCCCGTCCCTCCTCGGACGACCGTGGAGGTTGGCCCGTGCGGAGGCCCCGGAGGGCCCGGGTGAGCGCCTCCGGCCGGCCCGCGGTGCGCTTCGGGACGGGGGGAGGTGGAGCCGGGGCCCGCGACGAGATATCTTGACGTCAAGACGTTGGAGACGTGAAGCGGAGTACCGATGACTGACTCGACCATCATCTATACGCACACCGACGAGGCTCCGGCCCTGGCGACCTACTCGTTCCTGCCGGTGGTCCAGGCGTACGCCTCGACGGCGGGCGTGCGGGTGGAGACCCGCGACATCTCCCTGGCCGGCCGGATCATCGCGACCTTCCCGGAGCGTCTGACCGAGGCGCAGCGGATCGGCGACGCCCTGGCCGAGCTGGGCGAGCTGGCCAAGACCCCGGGCGCCAACATCATCAAGCTGCCGAACGTCTCGGCCTCGGTGCCGCAGCTCAAGGCCGCCGTCGCCGAGCTCCAGGCCCAGGGCTACGCCCTGCCGGACTACCCGGACGACCCGCAGACCGACGAGGACAAGGACGTCCGCGCCCGCTACGACAAGGTCAAGGGCAGCGCCGTCAACCCGGTCCTGCGCGAGGGCAACTCGGACCGCCGCGCCCCGCTGTCGGTCAAGAACTACGCCAAGACCCACCCGCACCGCATGGGCGCCTGGACGGCCGACTCCAAGACCAACGTCGCCACCATGGGCGAGAACGACTTCGCGAGCACCGAGAAGTCCGCCGTGATCGCCGCCGCCGGTGCGCTGCGCATCGAGCTGCTCGGCGAGGACGGCACCACCACCGTGCTGCGCGAGAAGGTGCCGGTGCTGGCCGGCGAGGTCGTCGACGCCTCGGTGATGCGCGCCGCCGCCCTGAACGAGTTCCTGGCCGCGCAGGTCGCCCGCGCCAAGGCCGAGGGCGTGCTGTTCTCGGTGCACCTCAAGGCCACCATGATGAAGGTCTCCGACCCGATCATCTTCGGCCACGTGGTCCGCGCCTTCTTCCCGAAGACCTTCGCCAAGTACGGCGAGGCGCTGGTCGCCGCCGGTCTGAACCCGAACAACGGCCTCGGCGGCATCCTGGCCGGCCTCGACAACGTGCCGCACCTGGGCGCCGAGATCAAGGCCTCCTTCGAGGCCGAGCTGGCCGAGGGCCCGGCCCTGGCCATGGTCGACTCCGACAAGGGCATCACCAACCTGCACGTGCCGAGCGACGTCATCGTCGACGCCTCGATGCCGGCCATGATCCGCACCTCCGGCCACATGTGGGGCCCGGACGGCAAGGAGGCCGACACCCTCGCCGTGCTGCCGGACCACAGCTACGCCGGCGTGTACCAGGCCGTCATCGACGACTGCCGCGCCCACGGCGCCCTCGACCCGGCGACCATCGGCTCGGTGCCGAACGTCGGCCTGATGGCCCAGGCGGCCGAGGAGTACGGCTCGCACGACAAGACCTTCGAGATCGCCGCGGCGGGCACCGTCCGCCTGGTCGACACCGAGGGCAACGTGGTGCTGGAGCAGGCCGTCCAGCCGGGCGACATCTTCCGCGCCTGCCAGACCAAGGACGCGCCGATCCAGGACTGGGTCAAGCTGGCCGTCACCCGCGCCCGCGCCACCGGCGTCCCGGCGGTGTTCTGGCTGGACGAGCACCGCGCCCACGACGCGGTGCTGATCGAGAAGGTCAAGCAGTACCTGCCGGAGCACGACACCGAGGGCCTGCGGATCGAGATCAAGTCCCCGGTCGAGGCCACCGAGTTCTCGCTGGAGCGCATCCGCCGCGGCGAGGACACCATCTCGGTGACCGGCAACGTGCTGCGCGACTACCTGACCGACCTGTTCCCGATCCTGGAGCTGGGCACCAGCGCCAAGATGCTGTCGGTCGTCCCGCTGATGGCGGGCGGCGGCCTGTTCGAGACCGGCGCCGGCGGCTCCGCCCCGAAGCACGTCCAGCAGCTGGTCAAGGAGAACTACCTGCGCTGGGACAGCCTGGGCGAGTTCTTCGCGCTGGCCGCCAGCTTCGAGCACCTGGCCGACAGCACCGACAACGCCCGCGCCAAGGTGCTGGCCGACACCCTGGACCGCGCCACCGGTACCTTCCTCAACGAGGACAAGTCGCCGAGCCGCCGCCTGGGTGGCATCGACAACCGCGGCAGCCACTTCTACCTGGCCATGTACTGGGCCCAGGAGCTGGCCCGGCAGACCGCCGACGCCGAGCTGGCCCAGGCCTTCGCCGGCCTGGCCGCGGCGCTGACCGAGCAGGAGTCGGTCATCGTGGACGAGCTGATCGCCGTCCAGGGTTCGCCGGTCGACCTCGGTGGCTACTACCAGCCCGACCCGGCCAAGGCCGCGGCCGTGATGCGCCCGTCGAAGACCTTCAACGAGGCGCTCGCCAACCTCGGCTGAATCCGGCCGAGCTGAGCTGACGGAAGGCCCCGGGTCCTCGGACCCGGGG
>NZ_JBHUAF010000571.1:0-3778 GCF_042789895.1 Kitasatospora sp. NPDC056783 | reverse complement strand
GTGCTAGCGGGGGCACAGTCCCCGGCCGGGGGCCAGCCCCCGGGCCCGCTGCTCGTGCTCGTTCGCGGCCTCCGGGCGGCCGAACGCGCGGTGGGCGGCGGCGAGGCCGCGGTGCGCCTGGCCCTGCCGGTAGCGGCTTCCGATCTCCTGGGCGATGACCAGCGCCCGGCCGTGCAGCTCCAGAGCGTCGGCCGGGCGCTCGCGCGTGAGGGACAGCTCGCCCAGACTGTTGAGCGCGTGCCCCTCCAGGTCGCGGGTGCCGGTGTCGCGGGCGAGTTCGAGGGCCGGCATCAGGTGGGCGAGGGCGGCGTCGTGGTCCCCGAGGCGGGTGCGGACCACGCCGAGGGTGCACAGGGCGTGCCCCTCGAGGTCGCGGGTGCCGGTGTCGCGGGCGAGTTCGAGCGCCAGGTGCGCGTGGGTGAGGGCGGTGTCGTGGTTCCCGAGCCGCTCGTGGACGACCGCCAGGCCGCACAGGGCCTGCCCTTCGAGGTCGCGGGTGCCGGTGCCGCGGGCGAGTTCGAGCGCCAGGTGCAGGTGGGTGAGGGCGGTGTCGTGGTTCCCGAGCCGCTCGTCGACCACGGCCAGACCGCACAGGGCATGGCCCTCGACGTCCCGCGAGCCGGTGTCCCGGGCGGTGGCCAGCGCCCGCCGCAGGCTCTCGCCGGCCGTCTGGTACTGGTCCGAACTGCCTTGCACCCGGCCGAGGTTGCCCAGTACGTAGCCCTGGATGTCGCGGTCGTCGATGTGCTGGGCGATGGCCAGGGCCTGGCCCAGGTGGGCGAGGGCGGTGCGGTAGCGGCCGAGGCGTTCGTGGACCAGGCCCAGGCCCGACAGGGCGTGGCACTCGGCCGCCGGGGTGCCGGTGTCGCGGGCCAGCGCGAGGGCCTGGCCGAAGTGGGTGAGCGCGCTCTCGTAGTGGCCGAGCCGGTGCAGCACCAGGCCGATGTTGCTGAGCGAGCGGCCGTGGGTCACGTGGTCGCCGACGTCGCGCGCGACGTCCAGCGCCTGCCGGAAGTGGGTCAGGGCGGCGTCGTACCGGCCGAGCCGCTGGTTGGCCAGCCCCAGGCCGTAGCGGGCCAGGCTCTCCAGCTCACGGTCGGCGGTGTCCCGGGCCAGCTCGACGGCGCCGGTGTGCAGCGAGAGCGCCTCGGTGTGCTGGCCGCGCAGGTGCAGGAAGTGGCGCAGGATCCGGAACAGGTCGGCGCTGTGCCCGGGCCGGTCGCGCTGGGCCGCCTCCGCGGCGGTCAGCAGGGTCGGCCACTCCGCTTCGAGCCACTCCGCGGCCCGCTCGTGGGCGGCCGGGGGCGCGATCTCCCGGCACGGCGGGGTGGCGGCCGGCCGGTCGGATCGCCACTGCGGGGCGAGCAGGTCCATCGCCGCGGCGGCGGTGCGCCGGTAGTGGTCCAGCAGGCGGGTCAGGGCCGCCTCCCGCTCGGCCTCGGGGACGTCGGTGGCGGCCAGATGGACGGCGTAGGCGTGCAGCAGGGGGTGCAGCCGGTAGCGCTCCTCGGACGGCTGCTCCAGCAGATGTGCGTCGAGCAGCCGTTCCAGCAGGCGGTCCGCGCCCGGGCGGGTGATCCCGGTGGCCGCGGCGGCGGCGTCCGCGTCGAACTCCGGGCCCGGCACCACGCCCAGCAGTCGGAACAGGTGCTGGTGGTCGGCGCCGAGCCGGCGGTAGGAGAGCTGGAAGGCGGCTTCGAGACTGGTCTCCGCGGTCCTCAGCTCGGTCAGCCCGCGCCGGGGGCCGCGCAGCTGGGCGGTCAGGTGGGCGATGGTCCAGGTCGGCCGGTGGCGCAGCCGGGCCGCCGCGATCTGGACGGCCAGCGGGAGGTTGCCGCACAGCCGCAGCAGCTCGCCGACGCTCTTGGGCTCGACGGCCACCCGCCGTTCGCCGAGGATCCGGGTCAGCAGCCGTCGCGCGCCGGCCGGGGCCAGCGGCTCCAGGGACAGCACCGCGGTGGCGTCCAAGTCGGTCAGCCGGTCGCGGCTGGTGACCAGGGTCAGGCAGTCGGTGGTGCCCGGGAGCAGCGGCCGGATCTGGGCGGTGCTGGCCGCGTTGTCCAGGACGAGGACGGCCCGCAGACCGGCCAGGCTGGTGCGCCACAGCGCGGCCCGCTCCTCCACGTCCTCGGGCAGGTCGGTGCCGGTGACGTCCACCGAGCGCAGCAGCTTCTCCAGCGCGGCGCCGGGGTCCAGCGGGGCCTGGTCCCGGCTGTGGGCGTGCAGGTCCAGGTAGAGCTGGGCGTCGGGGTAGCGCTCGGTCATCCGGTGCGCCAGGTGGACGGCGAGCGAGGTCTTGCCGACCCCGGGCATGCCGTCGATCGCGGCCAGCACCACGTCGTTGGGCTCCGAGCGCCGGCGGCCGGCCGCCACCTCGTCGACCAGGGTGCGCAGCTCCCGGTCCCGGCCGGTGAAGTGGCTGATGTCCTTGGGCAGGCTGTGCGGGGCGCGGGGGGCGAGCGCGAAGGTCCGGGGGCGGCCCAGGGTGCCGTCGTTGGTGAGGATGCGCTGGCGCAGGTCGCGCAGCTCCGGGACGGGTTCCAGGCCGAGCGCGTCGGCCAGCCGGCGCCGGGTCGACTCGTACACGGCCAGCGCCTGCGACTGACGGCCCGAGAGGTACAGCGCCAGCATGAGCTGGCCGGCCAGCCGTTCCCGCAGCGGGTGGGCGGCGAGCCAGTCGATCAGTTCGGGAACCACCGACTGGTCTTTCCCCAGGGCGAGTTCGAGGTCGAGGCAGTCTTCGAGGGCGGTCAGTCGCTGCTCCTCCAGCCGTGAGGTGTACGGCTGGAGCGCGGTCGCGGTGAGCCCGGCGAGGGCCGGTCCGCGCCATAGCGCGAGGCTGGCGCGGAACTCGGCGATCGCCTCGTCCGGCCGTCCTTCGACGGCCCGGCGGCGCGCGGTGGCCAGCGAGTCGGTGAAGACCGTCAGGTCCAGTTGGTCGTCGGGCAGGTCGAGCCGGTAGCCGTTGGCGCCGACCGCCGCCGGGAGGTTGGCCACCCCGGCGGACCTGAGCAGGCCGCGCAGCAGGGAGACGGCGTTGCGGATCTGCTTCTCGGCCGTTCGCGGCGGGTCGTCCCAGACGGCGTCGACGAGTTCGCTCAGCGGGACGTTCTGGTTGGACTTCAGGAGCAGGAGGGCGAGCACCAGGTGCTGCCGGACGCCGGCCGGGAGCACCTTCCGATGGTTCGCTCGTACCTCCAGTGGTCCCAGGATTCGGAACCTCACGCAGCCTCCCCCGTGTATCGCGGGCAGCCGTCACCGGACCGGTTCCGCGCTCAAAAGCGCGATGCTACCCGCCGGATGACGTCCCGCTCGAACAATTTCCATGGACCCCGAGCGCTGTCTGACGACACGTCGGACACCTGGTCGAACGCCTGCGGGCGGCGCTCCGTTCCGCGCCCGAAGGACGCGACGGCCCACGGCCGGGGGGTGATCCGGCCGGGACGGTTCGAGGACGGCCGAAGGACGCCATCGGTGATGATGGCGTTGCAGCGGTTGAGGACGAAGTGACGGGGGTCGCATGAGCCGGGCGAGGAGAACCTGCGGGGCTTCGAGACGTCGGAGGGGCGGACGCCCGGGCGTCTCCGTGCCGGCCCGCCCGCGCACCCGCGTGGCCGCTCGCAGGCCCCAGTAGTGCCGCTCCGGCCGTCTTCCGGCCGATTCCCCCCTTCCTTTTGATCTCTTCCGCCGTGCCCGCACGAGGGCGTGTCCGACGGTTCGCGTAGGCCCGACCGGGGCCGCCGGACCCGGACATCCCGCCCCAGGGCCCGGTCGGTTC
>NZ_JBHUAF010000570.1:0-3808 GCF_042789895.1 Kitasatospora sp. NPDC056783 | reverse complement strand
GGCCCGGCACGCGGCCCCGGCGCCGCGGCCCGCCCCCGCGCGGCAGTCGGCGGAGGCCTTCGACCCGCCGACCATGACCCTGAAGCGCCCGGTCGCCCCCGGTCCGCTGGGCGCCCCCGCCGTGCCGCCGTACGCGGCCGTCCCGCCGCGGTCCGTCCCGGCGCAGGCCGCGCCACCCGCGGGCCCGCGCGGCCGGACCGGCTCGCCGATCATCGACCCGGGCCTCCAGCCGGCCCTGATCACCGCCGGCGCGGCCGCGCTGCTGGCCGGTGGCGCCGCCCTCGGGCAGGTCGCGCTGGCCCTGGTGGTCGCGCTGCTCCAGTTGCTGACGGCGGCCGGCTGGTTCCGGCTGAACGGCATGTGGCCGGCCCGGCAGGGCATCCTGCTCGCCGCGCTGGCCGGGCTCACCGCGGACGCCGCGGTGCTGCTGGCGGACTCCGACGGCGGCGTGGCGGCCGTGGTGGGCACCCTGGGCGGGTTCTTCCTGCTCGTCCTGGTGTTGCAGACGTTCCGCCCGTCCGACCCGAAGGAGCGGTTCTACGCGCTGACGGTGCTCGGCTCGGCCACCGTGGTGACGGCGCTGTGCACCACGCTGCTGCTGGCCGACTGGGTGCCGGCCGGGGTGGGCGCGGTGGCGCTGGCCACCCTGCTGGCCGCGGCGCCGCTGCCCGGTCCGAGGCAGCTGGGCCCGGTGCTGGGTCTGGCCGCGGCGGTGGTGCTGGGCCTGCTGGTCGGGGCGCCGGTGGCGCTCGGCGCGCTGGCCGGGCTGGGTGCGCTGGTCGGCCGCAGGGTCGCCGCGTACGACTTCCCGTCGCGCTTCGTGCACATGACGGCGGGGGTGGCGCTGCCGCTGGCCGTGGCCGCGCCGCTGATCTGGCTCGCCACCGACCTGCTGGCCTGATCCCGTTCCCGTGGTCCGGGCCGGTCCGGGCCGGTCCGTGCCGGTCCGGGCCGCGGTCCCGCCCCGGAACCATGGTCCGGGGCGGGACGTCGTACGGTCGTGCGGGAGCGGGCGCGTCCCGGGTCCGCCGCGGAACGGCGGACGATCCACCGCGAACGACCCATCGCGGACGATCAGGAACGGTCGGCGACCGGCGACGACGGGAGACACGATGCGCGGATGGCTGAAGGCCACGATCGGCCTGGCGGTGCTCTGCGGCCTGCTGGTGGGTGCCGACCGGATCGCCGTCGGGGTGGCCGAGGACGAGGCCGCCGACCGGATCGTGAAGAGCGGCCGGATGAGCCAGCGCCCGGACGTCTCGATCGAGGGCTTCCCGTTCCTCACCCAGGTGCTGTCGATGGAGCTGGACGACGTCCGGATCTCCTCCGACGGCCTGACCGTCGGCGACGGCAGCCACCAGGTGGCGCTGCACTCGTTCAAGGCCAAGCTCTCCGGGGTCAAGGTCAGCGACAGCATGAGCAGCGCCACGGTGGCCGGCGGGACCGGCAGCGGGGTGATCTCCTACCCGGACCTCGCGCAGCTGCTGCCGCCCGCCTCTCAGCTGCTGCACGGGGCCAAGCTGCCGGTGGGCGGCAGCTCCCGGCTGACCCTGGCCTACGCCGGGCCGGGCAAGGTCAAGGCCTCGCTGGGGCCGATCGCGATCGGCGAGGGCAATGTGAGCAACAAGGGGAACACCGTCACGGTGGACGGCTTCCGGCTGAGCTCGCTGGCGGGGATGGTGGCCGGTTTCAGCGGTCAGCAGCTGGAGCCGATGAGCTTCACCCTGGATTCGCTGCCGGCCGGGCTGAAGCTGGCCGATCAGGAGGGCGGGAGCGGCGGTGTGACGCCACTGCCGGAGGGCCTCCAGCTGACCTTCGACGGCAAGGACGTCAAGCTGCTGGGCTGAGCGGCACCCGGCCGGCCTTCCCGCCGACCGGGCTGCCGAATCGTTCCGCTCCGCGAGACGCGCTGTCCAGCGCGGACCGCGGGGCGGTGTCGTTTCCGCCTCGGGAGCACCTCCGGAGCGGCCGCGGCCGGGCCCCGGCGGGCCGGGATCCAGTGGAATCCCATCATCCGGTCGTTTCGATCCCAGTATTCGATACGCTGATGACAGCGGCCCTCCGGTGTCCCTAGCATCGTCGGCATGAAGCGACAGACGGACCTCACGAAGCGGCGGGCGGTAGACCTGTGCCGCGTGGCCGCCTGTCTGTGTCGAATGCGCTGACTCGGCATCCCGGCAGGGCACTTGACGCCCGCCGCCGATCTTCCCGGCGACCGCGCCCGGCTCTGTGAGCGGGCCGTCGCCGATGTACCCCGCAGTTCCCGGCCCGGTCGTCGGCCCATCCTCCTCGTCCCGTCATTCGGACAGGATTTCGGACCACACCCACCCGGGCGCCCCTTCAGCACCCTCCTGAGCAGCACCTCCGCACAACCGCCCTCGGATGGAGAACACCACCATGAGCCGCAGCGACGTCCTGGTCGACGCCGACTGGGTCCAGGCCCACCTGGACGACCCGAAGGTCGTCATCGTCGAGGTCGACGAGGACACCTCCGCGTACGAGAAGAACCACATCCGCAACGCCGTCCGGATCGACTGGAAGCAGGACCTCCAGGACCCGGTCCGCCGCGACTTCATCGACCAGGCCGGCTTCGAGGCGCTGCTCAGCGCCAAGGGCATCGCCAACGACGACACCGTCGTCCTGTACGGCGGCAACAACAACTGGTTCGCCTCGTACGCCTACTGGTACTTCAAGCTGTACGGCCACGGCGACGTCCGCCTGCTGGACGGCGGCCGCAAGAAGTGGGAGCTGGACTCCCGCGACTTGGTCGTCGAGGTGCCGGCCCGCGCCGCCACCGAGTACCGGGCGCAGGCCGCCGACTCCTCGATCCGCGCCTTCCGCGACGACGTGATCGCCGCCATCGGCAGCCTGAACCTGGTCGACGTCCGCTCGCCCGACGAGTTCTCCGGCAAGCTGCTCGCCCCGGCCCACCTCCCGCAGGAGCAGTCGCAGCGCCCCGGCCACGTGCCGAGCGCCCGCAACATCCCGTGGGCCAAGAACGCGAACGACGACGGCACCTTCAAGAGCGACGACGAGCTCAAGGCGCTGTACGAGGCCGAGGGCATCGACCTGGCGAAGGACACCATCGCCTACTGCCGCATCGGCGAGCGCTCCGCGCTCACCTGGTTCGTGCTGCACGAGCTGCTCGGCCAGGAGAACGTCAAGAACTACGACGGCTCGTGGACCGAGTACGGCAGCCTGGTCGGCGTGCCGATCGAGCTCGGCAGCAACTGAGCCCCCCGGCTCGACCCGTAAGTCAGAAGGGAAGACAGACATGTGCGGTGCGAAGGCCGGCGGCCCGGACCTGGCAGGAGTTGACGTGGCGAACGAGACGATCATCCAGGGTTCGGTGACCCGCGACGGTGAGCCGGTCAACGGCTACGTCCGGCTGCTGGACGAGAACAACGAGTTCACGGCCGAGGTGCCCACCTCGGCGACCGGCCAGTTCCGGTTCTTCGCCCGCCCGGGCAAGTGGACCCTGCGGGCGCTGGTGCCGGGCCAGACCGTGGACCGTCAGGTGGTGGCCTCCCAGGGCACCGCCGTCGAGGTCGCGATCGCGGTCTGACCGGGACCGACCGGAGCGAGAACCACCAGGAGCCGGAGCGAACCGGTTCCGGCCGAGGGCCCCTGGCAGTGCGGCGGAGCGGCGGGCCGGAAGGGGTGGCAGCTCTGGCGGAACGCGCCCGGACCGAGGGCGTACCGCTGTGGATCGCGCGTCGGTACGCGCAGGCGCCCGCCGGACCCGTCACCGTCACCGTCGATCGGCGCTCGGTGCGCGTGGACGTGTGGGGGCCGCATGCTCCCGTCG
>NZ_JBHUAF010000569.1:0-3836 GCF_042789895.1 Kitasatospora sp. NPDC056783 | reverse complement strand
CCGACACCTCGACCACCGCCGGCCGGGCCGTGCTCGACGGCCGCTACCCCGCTCTGGACGAACTCGCCGACTCCGCACACCACTTGGCCGCCCAGAACCCGGGCCTGTGCCGCGTGCGCACGCTCGGCACCTCGCGCGCCGGCCGCCCGCTGCTGCTGCTGACCGTCGGCCGCGGCGACGACCACGTGCTGGTCGTCGCCGGCGCCCACGCCGACGAGTTCTCCGCCCGCGCGAGCGTCGTCGAACTGGCCCACCACGTCCTGGCCCGGCCCGCCGCCCACGCCTCGGTCACCTGGAACTTCCTGCTCTGCCTCGACCCCGACGGCGCGCACCTCGCCGAGGACAGCCGGGACGCCCGCACCCTGCCCGAGTACTTCGCGGCGTTCTTCCGCCCCGCCGCCGAGGAGCAGCCCGAATGGGCCCCCGCGGTCGGCGTC
The DNA here is from genome assembly GCF_042789895.1 of Kitasatospora sp. NPDC056783. Classification (NCBI taxonomy): domain Bacteria; kingdom Bacillati; phylum Actinomycetota; class Actinomycetes; order Kitasatosporales; family Streptomycetaceae; genus Kitasatospora; species Kitasatospora sp. NPDC056783. The sequence continues at coordinate 3,399 of NZ_JBHUAF010000569.1, read as the reverse complement.
GACCTGCCCGAGAGCCGCGCCCTCCTCGACCTGATCGAGGAACTGCGCCCCCGCCTGCAGTTCTCCCTCCACTCCACCGACGTCGGCGGCACCTTCCTCCAGGCCACCCGCGACCTGCCCGGCCTCGCCGGACCCTTCGCCGAGTCCGCCGCCGCCCTCGGCATCCCCGTCGACTCCGGCAGCTTCGACACGTTCTGGCTGCGCGAGCCCGGGCCGGGCGTGTTCGTCATGGACCCCGACGACATCGACCGCCAGGAGAGCACCACCGGCATGCTGGCCACCCCCGACGGCCTGGGCGGCGAGCCGGACTCCGCCGGGACGGGCGTGCGCGCCACCCCCTGGTTCACCCCCCAGCGCCACGGCGGCGACACCCTCATCGTCGAAGTCCCCCTCTGGGCCGCCCACCCCGACCCGGCCCGCCCGGCCCCCGACGCCCACAGTCACCTGGGCGCCTGCGCCGACCTGCTCCGCGACCGCGGCCGCCGGATCGCCGAGATCCACGACACCGTCGTGCACCATCTCGCCGACACCCCCCTGTTGCGCGCCGCCGGCACCCCGCTGACCGCCCTGCGCCGGCTCGCCGACCAGTGGGACCCGCGGGCGGGTGGGGAGCGCCTCCTGCGATCCGGTCTCATGACCCCGGCCCGCCTCGAAGGCATCGAACTGTGGGCCCACCGCCTGCCGGTGCGCACCGCCGCCCTGCTGCACCGCGCCCTCGGCTCCGCCGACGGGCGTACCACCCCGGCCGCCGAGCGTCTCGGCGCCCTGGTGCGGGAGTGGACCGGCGCGTACGAGCGGCGCTTCCGGCCCGTGTGGATCCCGGTGGCGCACCAGGCGGCCCACCAGGCGGCCCACCAGGCGAACACCGTCCTGGCCGCCGTAGAGCTGAGCTTGCGCGGGGTGTGACCGGAGCCCTGCCGGCCGCCCGCGACCGTGATCCGCCGGACAGACCCGGGTGGCGCGCGCCTCCCGGCCTCGCTCCGGTGACCGCCCGACAAAGGCGGTGCGGGGAATGTCGGGTGGTCGGGGCGACTGCCGCCGCACGATGGGGGCATGGATGACACGACCTTGGTTTCCCGTTTCCTCCGCGACGGCTTCGTGAAGGTGGAGGGCGCCGTCGCGCCGCGCGTGGCCGCGGACTGTGCGCGGCTGCTGTGGCGGGAGACGGACTGCGACCCGGACGACCCGTCGACGTGGACGCGGCCCGTGCACTGGGTGGCCGGCATGGCGCAGGGACCGTTCGCGGCCGCTCCCAACTCCCCTTCCCTGCAACACGCGTACGACCTGCTCGTCGGCACGGGACGCTGGGAGCCGCGCTACTCGCTGGGCACGTTCCCGCTGCGCTTTCCGCACGAGGAGGAGCCGGACGACGCGGGCTGGCACATCGAGGGGAGCTACCTGCCGGAGGGCGAGAGCTGGTACTTCACGAATCTGCGCTCCCGGGGCCGGGCGTTGCTGATGCTCTTCCTGTTCAGCGAGGTCGGCGAGGAGGACGCCCCGACCCGGATCCGGGCCGGCTCGCACCTCGACGTGCCGAAGGTGTTGGAGAAGTACGGGGAGGACGGGGCGAGCGGGCTGACTCTCGCCCCCGATCTGGTGACGGCGTCCGATCACCGGCCACTCGCCCTCGCGACCGGCTCCCCGGGCGACGTCTTCCTGTGCCATCCGTTCCTGGTGCACGCGGCGCAGCCGCACCACGGGGTGCGGCCGCGCTTGATGGCGCAGCCGCCGCTGATGCCGGCCGCACCGTACGAACTGGAGCGGGCCGACGGCGCGTACTCACCCGTGGAGATCGCGATCCGCCGGGGTCTGGGACGGGACACCCCCGGTCCGGACGGATACGGCGCCGACCGCGGCGCCGGATAGACGTGCTTCACGACCGTCTCCGGGTGAGGCGAGGCAGTGCCGGGCCCGGGCGGCCGACGCGAGGGTCCGGCGCCCGCGCCGGGCGAGCGGGCTCAGGCCTGCGGCCGCCCTCGGTTCGGCACCGGCCGCGAGGTTCGGGTACGGTGGGCGGAGTCCGTTCGCAGACGTCGTCGAGAGAGCAGAGAGGGAGGTGAGGTTGATGACCGCGCCCACGGCCACCGTGCGCAGCGCCCGGGTCCGCCTCACGTCCCGGGCCGTGGCCTGACCTCGCCCTGCCGGTCCTCAGCGGGAGCGTGAGCCCCCGAGGACCTCCTCGTACGTCATCGAATCCGGAACGGATCTTCCATCACCATGAGCGACACCTGGCTCACCCGCGCCGAGACCGGCGCCGACGCCTCCGCCGTCCGCGAGATCAACCTGGCCGCCTTCCCCACCCCGGGTGAGGCCGACCTGGTCGACGCCCTGCGGGCCGACCCCACCGCCTGGATCGACGGCCTCTCCCTGGTCGCCACCGGCACCGACGGCCGCCCGGTCGGGCACGCCCTGCTGACGCGCTGTCACATCGGTGCGACCCCGGCCCTGTGCCTCGCGCCCTGCGCCGTCCTGCCCGGACGGCAGCGCGGCGGAGCCGGTTCGGCCGCCGTCCGCGCCGCCCTGGACGCTGCCGGCGCACTCGGCGAGCGCTTCGTCGTGGTTCTCGGGCACCCGGCCTACTACCCGCGCTTCGGCTTCGGCCGGGCCTGCGAGCACGGCATCAAGCTCTCCGTCGAGGTCCCCGACGAGGCCCTGATGGCCCTCGCCCTGGACCCGGCGCACCCCCTGCCGTCCGGCACCGTCCGCTACGCGGCCGCCTTCGGCATCTGAGCACGGCCGTCAGGGCCGGTACCGGCACTCGGTGCCCGCACCGGCCCTGGCGGTCCGTCCCTCAGGACAGCGAGGCAGCCCGACCCGCCCGGGGAACCTCCTCCCGGAGCCACGACCTCGGCTGTCCGAGCCGGCTTCTACGATCGACCGGTGACCGATGACGAGATCATTGAGGCTTGCCGGAAGCTCGCCCGGAAGCGGCAGGCGCCCCCGCCCGCGCCACCGGAGGCCGTTGCCGAGGCGGAACGCGTCATCGGGTTCGCCTTCCCCACGCTCCTGCGGCGGCTCTACACAGAGGTGTCCAACGGCGGCTTCGGCCCCGCCGACGGGGTCCTGTCGGTCGACGTGGGGCAGTGGCACGAGCACATCGCGGAAGCCTACGAGTACGGACCGGACCCCACCGGCGGAGTGCCTGCCGGAGTGGTGCCGCTCTACGACTGGGGCTGCACGATGTGGTCGATGATCGATTTCCGCGATCCGGATGGTGCGATGTGGTCCAGCGCGGACGGCGATTGCCGGCCCCAGGGCGTCACCCTGGCCCAGTGGCTGCTTGCCGCGATGGACGGCGAGTTGCGCTTCGCCTGGCCGAACGGGGAGCCCCCGGAAAACGAATGGCACCGGCCGGAGACGGCGGGCGACGCGTCGTCGGGGCGGGCCTCGGCCGGGAAC
>NZ_JBHUAF010000568.1:0-3836 GCF_042789895.1 Kitasatospora sp. NPDC056783 | reverse complement strand
CTCCCGTGCGACCGGCCGCCGCCGTCTTCGCCGCCCTCGGGACGGCCGCGGCGGCCCCGCGACGCCTGTGGGATCGGCCACAGGACCCGGCGCGCGGACACCCCTCGCGCGCCGGGCGTGCGCACCACCCGCCTGGTTCGTGCGCCCAACCCCCACACGGCCCCGGCGGCCCGCCCACCCCCGTCCCGATCGGCCGAAACCCACCTGGCGCCCCGCGCTCCGGCGTCCGCGCCCGCCCCCGGCCCGTCGACGCCGGGCGGTGCCCGTGGATAGGGTCGGACCCCATGGCTGGCAGAGCGCCGGGCACCAAGCCCCAGACGACTGCGACGAGGCCCGGCGCCGCCCCGGCGTCCGAGTCCGTGACGGCCCGGTTGCGCAAGAGGGTCCGCCGGGTCCGCCGAAGGCTGCGCACGGCCGGGGTCGACTACTTCCGCGGCGGCGCCGCCGACTGGCCGGTGCTCTGCGCGCTCGCCCTGCTCGTCCCGCTGCTGATCCTGCTCAACATCTGGATGCCCGACTGGGCCCCGCCCACCTCCCTGGTCCTGCCGATCATCGCCGGCGCCCTGCTGCTGCGCCCCGGCAGCCTGGTGGTGCTCTACGCCCTGGCCGCGCTCGGCCTCTCCTCCGAGTCCGTGATCCACACCGGCCAGCGGGTCGCCAGCGACAACCCCGAGGCCTACCTCTACGGCGTGACCCCGGGCGCGGCCCTGGTGGTCGGCGCCGCCGGTGTGGGCGGCCTGCTGCTCGCCCAGTTCCGGGCCCGGGTCGGCGTGCCCTGGTGGGGCGGCTCCACCATGCTGTTCGACCTCCGCGAGCGGCTGCGGGTGCAGAGCCGGGTGCCCGAACTGCCGGACGGCTGGCACGCGGACATGGCGCTGCGCCCGGCCGGCGGTCAGTCCTTCTCCGGGGACTTCGTGGTCGCCGCCCGCACCGGTCCCGGCCAGCGGCTGCTGGAGGTGGTCCTCGCCGACGTCTCCGGCAAGGGCATGGACGCCGGCTCGCGCGCCCTGCTGCTCTCCGGCGCCTTCGGCGGCCTGGTCGGCTCGCTGCCCGCGCACGACTTCCTGCCCGCCGCCAACGGCTACCTGCTGCGCCAGTCCTGGGAGGAGGGCTTCGCCACCGCCGTCCACCTGGTGCTGGACCTGGACACCGGCGAGTACGAGCTGCTCTCCGCCGGGCACCTGCCGGGCATGCAGCGCCTGGCGGGGGAGGGGCGCTGGGAGGTCAAGCAGGCCGACGGCCCGTTGCTCGGGATCTACGACGGCGCGAAGTTCGAGGGCGTGCGCGGCCGGCTGAACCGGGGTGACGTCCTGATGCTCTGCACCGACGGCATGGTCGAGGCGCCGGGCCGGGACCTCGGCGAGGGCATGGACCGGCTGATGGGGGAGGCGGACCGGGTGGTACCCGGTGGCGGACCCGGCACCGGCGTGGGAGCCGCGGCCGCCCTGATCGAGACGGTCGCCCGGGACATCAACGACGACCGTGCCCTGCTGCTGCTCTGGCGCGACTGACGGCCGGTCGGCCCGCTTTCCCGGCACGTGCCACCGGCAGCACCGCTGTCAAGCCTGGTAGCTGATCTTCAGCCAAATCGGACGCCCCGTCGGTGGACCGGACCTGCGGCTTCCGTTACCCGTCCCCGGCCGTTTCCCGGCCGCTCAGCCCGGCCCCGCCGACGATTCGTCAGGACGGCTCCGCTATCGTCCCGGTCGGCGGAAAGTCGTCTCGCATCGCAGGATATGGCGTTGGGCTGACTTTCAGACCTTTACGCAACCAGCACGGTCGACCACACTGAGTCCGGGCGGGACTGTTCAGGATTCGGGGGATGGGGGGTGTCACGTGCGGCACGAAGGACAGCGGTCGACCGTGGGCTCCCCGGCCGGCGGTGCGCCGGACGGTCCGCGATTCCGCCTCGGGACCGTCGGACAGGCCGGGGTCCGGCTTTCGCAGGTGCCGCCGGGCGGTGGCACCCCGCTATGAAAACGAGGAAGTGAGTCCGGGTGGCACTCTCCGTCTCCGCACTGGTCCTGTTCGCGATCCTGTGCATCATCTTCATCCGCAACAAGCAGATGAAGATCCCGCACGCGATCGTCGCCGCCCTGTTCGGCTTCATGCTGCACGAGACCACGGTCGCGACCTCGATCAACTCCCTGCTGGCCAACCTGGCGCACAGCATCTCCGGCATCACCGGAGGCTGACCCGGCCGGGCCGCCCGCACCCCCGCCCAGGGGTCACCGGCCGGCCCGTCTGGCCTCCCGCCAGCGAGCGAACAGTCCCCGGGGGCGGGCCGCCGCCGGGGCCGGGAGACGCATCGGTGCGGGTGCCTCGGCACCCGCCGACGCGCGTTGCCCCGAGGCCGCCGGTTCGGCCGTCAGCAGGACGAACAGCCGGGCCCAGCACAGCCGTTCACCCCGCGGCCAGTCCAGCGCGCGCAGCGCCGCGGACGCCGCCTCGGACACCTCGCCGCCCACCCGGACCTCGGCGACGTCGTCCCCGGCCTTCCCGCCCAGGAAGAGCTTGACGCCCACCGGCCCGGGCCCGGTCAGCTCCGCGCGCAGCGCGGGTGCCAGCGCCGGCAGCACCCGGTGCTCGGCCAGCCAGCCCGCCAGGTGCTCGTTGCCGAAGCCGAACACCGCGGCCGGCCCCTGCACCGCGTGCCAGCCCGGGAGCTCGGGCAGGTCCGCGTGGTCGGCGTGCACCCCGCGTCGCTCCGCCGACTCGACCAGCACCGAGGCGGTCGTGGTCGCCCACATCTTCACCGCGTTGGCGAGCTTCTCCTCCTCGGTCTTGCCGAGGCCGGCCGCGCAGTCCCACACCACCGGGGCGTCCGCCCGGCCCAGGTGCAGCACGAAGCCGAGGTCCACGTGCCCGGCGCCCTCGTCCCCGGGGTGCTCGCGCACGGCCACCGCCGTGGTGCCGGGGCCGCGGACCACCTCGCCGTCCGGGTGGAACACCTGGCCCAGCCGTGCCATCTCCCGGACCACGCAGCGCTGTATGACGGCCAGTCGCTCCTGCGGATGCACCGGACTCCTCCACCTCGGGAGCGCGGCGCCGGGGGTAGCGCTCGAACTGCGCTCGAACGCCGCCGAGGCTATCGGCCCGGCAGCCCGCCGGGAAACCACCCGGACCACTCGCTTCTCCGGTCGCGGAAATGCCGCTAATGCCCCATTTTGGGCAGCGGAACCCGACAGTCGTCCGCCCGGAGAGCCCGCATGCCCCGCACCGCTGCCCCGACCCCGCCCGCCCTGATCGCCCCGCTCGCCCCCGGTCCGGCGCTGTTCGGCCCGGTCGCCGCCGGTGGCCTGGTCGCCGAGATCGAGGCCTACCTCGCCTCGCTGCCCGCCCCCGCGCGCACCCCGGTGCCGTATATCTGCCCGTACGGCAGCACCCCTCGGCCCTGGCACGCCGGTCACCCCGAACCCCGGGCCACCCTGCTCGACCGGGCGCTGAACCGGCCCGCCCGCCCCGTCCCCGTCGGCGCGGCCGACCACCTGCGGCTCGCCTCCCGCTACATCGGGGCGCACGGCTGGCTCCAGGGCGCGATGTGGGACGAGGCGGGCCGGGTCTGCCTGCTCGGCGCGCAGGCCGCCGTCCTGGCGCACGGCTACGGAACCCCCGCCACCGTCCGCACCGCCCGGGTCCAGCTGATGGAGGTGCTGCACGCCACCGGCCGCCCGGCGCGCTCCCCGGACGAGTTCAACGACCGCCCCACCACCCGGGAGGGCGACGTCCACCAGCTGCTGGACCGGGCCGCCGCCCGGGCCGCCCGGCTCGGCCTCTGAGCGGGGGCCGACGCCCGCGCCCGGGCCCGGGAACGTCGACGGCCCCGGTGCGCTGGG
>NZ_JBHUAF010000567.1:0-3847 GCF_042789895.1 Kitasatospora sp. NPDC056783 | reverse complement strand
GTGCCGGCCTCCCCCGTGCCGGCACCTGGCGGGCCGTCCGCTTCGTGGCGCGTGTGGTCGCCGCGCCGAGCGGACGTCCGCGCCGCCGGCCGGACGGTGTGCCGGATTGACGCCGGACGGCTGCCCCCGGGCCCGTCGCGCGGGCCGCCGGCCGACGCGGAAAAGCCTTTGACGGCACGGGGATCGCGGAGGCGAACGGATGTTCCTCCACTCCTCGGGGCGATGGGGCCGGACCGGGCAAGATTCACCCTATCGGGGGGTAGTCGGCCGCCGTGCGGGCCCGGCCGGGCCTTGGTGATCTAGGGTTCCGGATGGGCCGCCGGGAGACGACGGCCGCACTTCGCGCACATCGCCAACGCCCCCACCATCACGCGGACCTGACGGTCCGTCTTGGCATGCGCCCGGGCGGGCCGGTATGCCCCTGGGCGCGTGACCCGATCACAGGAATGGAGACCACTGCCGATGACCGTGGACACGAGCCCGGAGGCAGTGCAGGCCAAGCAGCAGAGTCTTGCGACGGCCGCCGCACGGAACCTCGCCACCACGACCAAGTCCGCACCGCAGATGCAGGAGATCACCTCCCGCTGGCTGCTCAAGGTGCTGCCCTGGGTCCAGGCGGCCGGTGGCGCCTACCGCGTCAACCGCCGGCTCACCTACGCCGTCGGCAACGGCGTGGTGGAGTTCATCAAGACCGGCTCCCAGGTCCGGGTGATCCCGGCCGAGCTGGGCGAGCTGGCCCTGCTGCGCGGCTACGAGGACGAGGAGGTCCTCACCGCGCTGGCCGACCGCTGCCAGCAGCGGGACTTCGGCCCGGGCGAGGTGCTCGCCACCCAGGGCGAGGCCGCCGACCGGATCTTCCTGATCGCGCACGGCAAGATCAACAAGATCGGCACCGGCAAGTACGGCGACGACACCGTGGTCGGCGTGGCCGGTGACGGCGACCGGTTCGGCGACGACGCACTGCTGAACCCCGACGCCACCTGGGACTTCACCGCCAAGACCGCCACCGCCGGTGTCGCGCTGACCCTCACCCGGGCGGACTTCGCCCGCATCCGGGACAACGCGCCCAGCCTCCAGGAGCACCTCCAGACGTTCCTGGCCCTGCCGCTCCAGGCGCAGAACGAGCGCGGCGAGGCCGAGATCGCCATGTCGGCCGGCCACAAGGGCGAGTACGAGCTGCCCGGCGCCTTCGTGGACTACGAGCTCAAGCCGCGCGAGTACGAGCTGAGCGTCGCGCAGACCGTGCTCAAGGTGCACACCCGGGTCGCGGACCTGTACAACCAGCCGATGAACCAGACCGAGCACCAGCTGCGGCTGACCATCGAGGCCCTGCGCGAGCGCCAGGAGCACGAGATCGTCAACAACCCGGAGTTCGGCCTGCTCAACAACGCCGACTTCGACCAGCGCATCCAGACCCACTCCGGCCCGCCCACCCCGGACGACCTGGACGAGCTGCTCAACCGCCGCCGCGACCCCGACTACCTGATCGCCCACCCGCGGACCATCGCCGCGATCGGCCGGGAGTTCAACGCCCGGGGGCTGTACCCCACCCACGTCGACCTCGGCGGGCAGCAGGTGCCGGCCTGGCGCGGGGTGCCGATCCTGCCGTGCAACAAGATCCCGGTCACCGAGCACAACACGAGCTCGATCATCGTGATCCGTACCGGTGAGGACAACCAGGGCGTCATCGGCCTGCACCAGACCGGTCTCCCGGACGAGTACCAGCCGTCCTTGTCGGTGCGCTTCATGGGCATCGACGAGAAGGCGATCATCTCCTACCTGGTCAGCGCCTACTACTCGGCCGCCATCCTGGTGCCGGACGCGGTCGGTGTGCTGGAGAACGTGGAGATCGCGCACCGCCGCAGCTGAGTGCCGCGGGACAGCGGGCGCGGGCCGTGACCGGTCGGCGCGAAGATCGTTTGACCTGATGACGGACGGCCCGCCCCGACGGCGGGCCGTCCGCCTGACTGTCTTTGATCACTTCCGGTCGTGTGCGATGGATCTTTCCTCGGGGATTCGACCGAACTCGACCTTCCAGTCCGTTCCGTCCCGTCCTTCACGGGCGACTCCGAGAGGTGTGTGGAGCCCATGCCCCAGCGTCGGCAGATATGCCGGATACCGGCCGGTGACGGTGGGCGCGTGCTCCCCGGACGACGGATGCGGCTGATCGGCGCGACGGTCGGCGTGGTCGCGGTCTGCGTGCTGGTCGGCGGCGCGTCCGCGTCCGCGTCCGGTACCGGGCACTCCGGCGGGTACCGGCACGGCCCGGTGGTGGACGTCTGCGTGTGCGACGAGACCGACGTGTCGGTGTCGACGGGGCCGGCTGGAGAGGTCGACGTGGACGTGGACGTCCGGGTCGGGGTCGGGGTCGGCATCGCGCCGAACCTCGGTCCGGGACACCACACGCCCCGGCCTTCACACTGGCACCACCACCACCATCACCACCACCCGCATCCCTGCCCGAGTCCGAGTCCGAGCCCGACGCTGTCACCCGCGCCCTCGCCGACCCCGACTCCCTCGCCGACGCTCACGCCGTCGCCCAGCCCGTCGGTCCCCACCCCGTCGCCGGTGTCTCCGGCTCCGCCGGCCTCACCCGCACCCCCGGCGCCGTCGGCACCCGTACCGCCTCCGCCGCCCCGGGCGCCCCTGGCTCCCGCTCCCGCGGCGCCCGCCCCCGTGCCGGCGGCCCCGGGTCCGGCCGCGCCCAGCGCGGTGGCCCCCGGCCCCGCGGCCTCGCCGAGCCAGGCGCCCCCGAGCCCGCTGTGGCCGACCCCGGCCGCGCCGCCGACGTTCCACGCCGCCAGGGCGAAGCCGCTGACCCTGACCCGGCACCACCAGGGCACCTCGATGACCACCACGCTGCTGGTGATCATGGTCCCCGGTGTGATCGCGGCGGCGGCCCTGCGGCCGGGCCGTGGCGGTCGGGGGCGCGGTGGCCGTTCGGGCCGGTCCTGACCGGCCGCTGACGGTCCGCCGCCCGCCACCCGACATCACCTTCACGGTGGGCGACGGGCGGCGAGCCGAGTGCCGATGGATTTCACGTTCCGTCACAAGCCAAGCCAGAGAAGGGAGTTCCCATGTCCGAGTGGGTGGCGGGGGTCATCGCCATGGCGTCGGCCTGTGCCGTCGTGGCGGCGGTGGTGCTGCTGAGGCAGCGCCGGCCGATCGAGCCGGAGAGCAGCGAGGAGACCCCGGACGTCATCGAGTACATCACGATGATGATCGGGGTGGTCTACGCGATCGTCCTGGGCCTCGCCATCGCGGGTGTCTGGGAGGCGCGCGGCTCCGCCCAGGACGACCTGTTCCAGGAGGCGCAGTCGCTGCGCGAGGTGAGCGACCGTGCGGTGATCTACCCGGCGGAGTTCCGCGACCAGGTCCGGGCCGACGTGGACGCCTACGTCACGTACGTGGTGAACACCGAGTGGTCCGTGATGCGGAAGACCGGCCAGATCACCGAGAAGGGTGACGAGTTGCTCCAGAAGCTCCAGAGCGACGTCGCCACCCGGCCGCCCGCCTCCGACCTGGAGTCCCAGGGCTACCAGCCGATCAACGACCGGATCAGCCAGGCCTCCGCCGCCCGCAACGCGCGCGGGCAGAACGCCGGGCCGACGATGCCCGGGGTGGTCTGGTTCGGCCTGATCGGCGGCGCGGTGGTGACCGTCGGCATGCTGTTCGCGCTCCAGATCCGGCGCACGCCGAGGGAGTTGATCCTGGCGCTCTCCTTCAGCGTGCTGATCTCCTTCCTGCTGTTCATGATCTGGGACTTCGACAACCCGTTCTCCCGGGCCGTCTCGGTGACCACCCAGCCGTTCCAGGACCTCTTCCCCTCGCTCGACCTCTCCGACTG
>NZ_JBHUAF010000566.1:0-3853 GCF_042789895.1 Kitasatospora sp. NPDC056783 | reverse complement strand
GGCTGCACGGGGAGCAGCGGGCCCCTTTCGCCCTCAGCCGCCGTCCGCCGCCCTCCGCCGTACCGACTCGCGCGGCGCCGACGCGGCGCGGCCTCAGGCCTGGGCGACGAAGACGTGCTGGGCGATGTCCTTGCCCAGCTCCGCCGCGTTGTCCCCGGTGCCGACCAGCACACCGCCGACGCCGGCGCTCACCTTGACCGTCGAGCCCGGCCGGACCCCGGCCCGGCGCAGGGTGCTCATCAGCGCGCTGTCCGTCTGGATCGGCTCGCCGATCCGACGGACCACCACGTCGGCCCCGCCGTCGCCCGGCTTGACGGTGTCCAGCGGGACGAGCCCGGCGTCGAAGCCCTCGCCCTCGGCCTTGGTGTCGCCCAGCTCGTCCAGGCCCGGGATCGGGTTGCCGTACGGGGACTGGGTGGGGTGGCCGAGCATGGCGAGCACCTTGCGCTCGACCGTCTCGCTCATCACGTGCTCCCAGCGGCAGGCCTCCTCGTGCACCTGCTCCCACTCCAGGCCGATCACGTCGACGAGCAGGCACTCGGCGATGCGGTGCTTGCGCATCACGCGCACCGCGAGCCGGCGGCCCTCCTCGGTCAGTTCGAGGTGGCGGTCGCCGGCGACCTGGAGCAGCCCGTCGCGTTCCATCCGGCCGACCGTCTGACTGACGGTGGGGCCGCTCTGTTCCAGGCGCTCCGCGATCCGGGCGCGCATCGGGACGATGCCCTCCTCCTCCAGCTCCAGGATGGTGCGAAGGTACATCTCAGTGGTGTCGATCAGCCCAGACATCGTCGCCGGCTCCGTTCTTCGGTGTCCTCATCGCCAATTCTGACGCACCGGACCGGCAACCGGGCCCGCGCCGGGGCTCCGGGGGGCCGTTTTCCTTACTGTTGACAACGGTGCCGCCGGGGCGCGACCGTGCTCGCCGAAGCTTTCTCCCACCGGCGGTCTGGACCACCCGGACCACCCCACCCGGCCGGCTCCCCCACCGGCAGAGAGCGAAGGCACCAGATGAACGACCTGGTCGGCAGGTACTTCGACGCCGCGATCGCCCACCTCCAGCGGGTCCGGGAGGAGGAGGCCGACACCATCGAGGCCGCCGCCGCGCTGCTGGCGGAGGCGATGACCGAGGGTCGCCGGGTGTTCACCTTCGGTGCCGGGCACTCGGCGCTGCCGGCCCAGGACGTGGTCTACCGGGCCGGCGGGCTGGTCCCGATCAACCTGCTGAACGTCCCCGGGATGGCCGGGGTGACGGTGATGCCCGCGCCGCTGTCCAGCGCGCTGGAGCGGGTCTCCGGGCTGGCGACGGCGACCCTGGACCTGACCCCGGCGACCACCGGGGACCTGCTGTTCCTGATCTCGCTCTCCGGCCGTCAGGTGATGCCGGTCGAGCTGGCCCGCTACGCCCGGGACCGCGGCCTCAAGGTGATCGGGGTGACCTCGCTGGCGTACCCGCAGGAGGTGCCCTCGGCGCACCCGACCGGTACGTACCTCAAGGACCACTGCGACGTGGTGCTGGACAGCAAGATCGCGGTCGGTGACGGTGAGCTGACGCACCCGGGCGCCGAGACCACCTTCGGCCCGGTCTCTACCATCGTGACCAGCGCGCTGATGCAGGCCGTGGTCGCCTCGGCGGTCGGCCGGCTGGCCGACCGGGCGGCCACCGGGGAGTGTCCCGCGCCGCCGCTGTTCCGCTCCGGCAACGTCCCGGGCGGCACCGAGTGGAACGCCAAGCAGATGGCCGAGAACGCCGAGCGGGTCTTCTACACCTTCTGACCGGGGCCTGCCGCACCACCCGCGCACACCGCCGGCCGGCGCGCGCCCCCACCAGCACCCCGCACGCTCGGTGCCGGAGCGGACACGGGGAGTACCGGACAAACCACGGGACTTCCCGGCCACATCCGGCCGCCCCGGCCGTCACCAGGCGTACCGGCGAGCCGCCCGGGGCAGGAGGGCGGTGCGACCGGAGCGACTGGTGGGGGCCGAACATGGCGTCTGTTGCGGGACGGACCGGGTGGGTACGGGAGCGGGAGCTGCTCCCCGAGTTCTTCTGGGCCGCCGACGCGGCCTCGCTGCGCGGGCAGCGGCGCTCGGTGCTGCTCTCCGCCTGGGAGCTGATCCTCCTGGTGGTCGCCGCGGCGACCGGTTCGGCCGACGGCGAGTCCTGGGCCTGGGCGGCGGCGGTGGCCTACCTCGGCGCGATCGCGCTGGCGGTGGTGATCAGCCGGCAGAACCCGCAGGGCCTCTGGTACGAGGGCCGGGCCGCCGCCGAGTCGGTGAAGACGCTGGCCTGGAAGTACGCCGTCCGGGCCGACGCCTACCAGCCTCCGCCGCGCGCCCTGCCGGACGCCGAGGGCCTGTACGGCTTCCAACTCGCCCGGGTGCTGGGCGCGTTCCGGGGCGGCCCGGTGGCCGTCCCGGAGAGCGGGGCGGGGATCACCCCGGCGATGCACGACCTGCGCGGGCAGCCGCTCGCGGTGCGCCGCGAGGTGTACCTGGCCGAGCGGATCCAGCTGCAGCACGACTGGTACCGCGCCAAGGCCCGCTACTGCGCCCGCACCGGGCACTGGGCCGGGCTGCTGGGCGTGCTGCTGCCCGCGCTCGGTCTGGTGCTGGCCCTGCTGCGGGCGCTCGGCGCGTTCGGCTACGACGCGCTGGGCACCGTCTCGGCGGTGGCCGCCTCGGTCACCGCCTGGGCGCAGCTGCGCCAGTACCGGCCGCTGGCCGCCGCGTACGCCCTGGCCGCCGAGGAGCTGGCGCAGATCCAGCACCAACTCGCCCGGCTGGACCTGGAGTCGATGGAGGCCGAGGAGACCTGGGCCCGCCTGGCCCGGGACGCCGAGGACGCGATCTCCCGCGAGCACACCACCTGGCAGGCCCGCCGGGAGGTGCGCACCACCACCGACCGGGAGCACGCCACCGACCCGGAGCCCTGAGGAGGCCGCAGGTGTCGTTACGGATGGTCACAGCGGCGGACGGCCGTTCCCTCGCCGTCGAGACCCTCGGCGACCCGCGCGGCCGTCCGGTGTTCCTGCTGCACGGCATGCCGGGCAGCAGGGTCGGCCCGCACCCGCGGAGCACCGTGCTGTACCGGCTGGGCGTCCGGCTGATCTCGTACGACCGGCCCGGTTACGGCGACTCGACCCGGCTGTTCGGCCGCCGGGTGAGCGCGGCGGCCGAGGACGTGCGGACCATCGCGGACGCGTTCGGGCTGGAGGGCTTCGCGGTGCTCGGCCGCTCCGGCGGCGGCCCGCACGCGCTGGCCTGCGCGGCGCTGCTGCCGGAGCGGGTCGGCCGGGTGGCGGTGCTGGTCGGCCTCGCACCGCGCGACGCGGCCGGGCTGGACTGGTACGCGGGGATGACCCCGTCCAACGTCCGGGCGTACCAGGAGGCGGAGCGCGGGCACGGCCGGATCGCCGACGCGATGGAGTTCCGCTCCCGGCAGATCAAGGACGACCCGGTCCGGCTGCTGAACGGGCTGCGCACCGAACTCTCGCCCGCCGACCGGGAGGTGGTGGCGGACAGCGGGCTGCGGCGGATGCTCCAGAGCAACTACCGGGAGGCGTTCCGGCACGGCGCGGACGGCTGGATCGACGACGTGCTGGCCTTCACCGCCGACTGGGGGTTCGACATCGGGTCGATCCGGGTGCCGACCTGGCTCTGGCACGGCGCGGACGACCAGTTCTCGCCGGTCGACCACTCCCGCTGGCTGGCCGACCGCATCCCGGGCGCCGAGTTGTTCCTCGAACCGGGCGCCGCGCACTTCGGGGCGTTCCGGGTGATGACCACCGCGCTGGCCTGGGCGGCGGGTTAGGCCGCGTCTCATGGTGAGACACGGCCTGAGCCGAGGGGGCGT
>NZ_JBHUAF010000565.1:0-3881 GCF_042789895.1 Kitasatospora sp. NPDC056783 | reverse complement strand
GTACGGAACGGGGGCGGCCGGCCCTTTCACATGCTCGGTCGGCGAGGTCCGGCCCGCCGCGTTCAGCCCACCGTGTTCAGCCCGCCGTGTTCAGCCCGCGGCGGCGACGCCCGCCTCGCCCATGGCGCCGATCCGCCCGAGCAGGTCGACGATCCGGGACTGGACGTCCTCACCGGTCGAGCGCTCGGCGAGGAACAGCACCGTCTCGCCGGTGCGCAGCCGGGGCAGTTCGCGCGGGTCGAGGTCCACCGAGGTGTAGACCACCAGCGGGGTGCGGTGCAGCCGGTCGTTGGCGCGCAGCCAGTCCAGCAGGCCGACCCGGCGGCGGCGGATCTGCAGCAGGTCCATCACCACCAGGTTGGGCTGCACGCTGCTCGCCCGGGCCACCGCGTCGTTCTCGTCCACCGCGTGCTCGACGTGCATGCCGCGCCGCTCCAGGCTGCTGATCATGGCGGCGGCGATGTCCGGGTCGCCCTCGACCAGCAGCACCCGCGGGGCGTGGTGCTCGCCGTCGCGCGGTGCGAGGGCACGCAGCAGGACGGCCGGGTCGGCCCCGTACGCGGCGTCCCGGGTGGCCTGGCCGAGGCCGGCGGTGACCAGCACCGGGACCCGCCGGTTGAGCGCGGCGGTGCGCAGCGACTGGAGCGCGGTGCGGGTGATCGGGCCGGTCAGCGGGTCGACGAAGAGGGCGGCGGGGTAGCCGGGTGCCTGGGCGTCCACCTCCTCCCGGGAGCGGACGATCACCGGGAGGTAGCCGCGCGCCTGGAGGGCCTGCTTGGTGGCCGGGTCGGGCTCGGGCCAGACCAGCAGCCGACGGGTGTTGACCAGTTCGCCGCCCGGGCCGGGCGGCTGCTCGGCGGAGGGGAGCTCGGCCATCGGACGCGGCGCGGTCCGTCCGGCGTCGACCGGGACGGGCGGCTGCGGCACGGCGGCGGGCAGCGCGTTGGCGGGCACGGGGGCGGGGCCGAGCGGACGTGCCGGGGCGAGTTCGCCCAGGCCGGTGCCGACCGGGCGCGGGGCCGACGGCTGCTCGGCCGCGGGCAGCGCGGCCCGGGCGGGCGCCAGCGCGGTGCCGGGGGAGGACTCCTGCCCGCCGACGGCCGGACCGGAGGCCCCGTCGACGGCGCCGGCGCTCCCACCGGCCGGGCCGGCGGCGTTCACCAGGGCGTCCGGGCCGGGCCCCGGCGGGACGGCCAGCCGACGGCGGCGTCCGGTCGGCGCGGCGGCCGGTTCGGGCAGCGCGGGCGCGGGGCCGGCCGGCAGGGCGTGCTCCAGACCGGGGTAGACCGGGGTGTCGGCCGCTCCGGGCAGCGCGAAGCCGCCCGAGGAGTCCTCGGACGGGGGCAGCGCGCGGCGGCGCCGGTGCTTGGTCTCGCCCGGGGCCTGTTCGTGGGTGGCCTCGGCGGTCGGGGTGCCGTTCGGCGGGGTGCCGTCCGTGGCGGCGGGCGCGGGTGCCGGGCCGAGGGCGAGCGGCTCACGCCCGCCGGGCCGGTTCGGCTGCGGCCGGTCGCCGTCGACGGGCACGGCGTAGGCGGGGCCGGAGCGGCCGTCGTCCTTGCCCCACGGGTCGCGCTGGGCGCCGTCCGGCGCGGCCAGGCCCTGACGGCCGTACGCGGGGTCGTTGCCGGTGCCGTTCCACTGCTCGGGGACGGCCCGCTCGACCCGGGCGGGGGCGTTCGGCCACTGATCGGCGGCGACGTCGGGAGCGCCGGGGGTGCCGGGGGTCTTGGCGGCGGGGGTCTCCGCGGCCGGCCGGCCACGGCGGCCGCGCCGCTCGGCGGGGGGCTCCTCGGCGGGCGCCCGCTCCGCCTCGGCGGCCTCGGCGGCGGGCTGCTCGGCGCCGGCCGCGGGCTCGGTGGCCTCGCCGCCGCTGGGCAGCTGCGGGATGCCGGGCAGCTCGGGCAGGACGGCGCTGTCGCTCTCCTTGGGCCGGTCGGAGCGCCCCTCGGCGGTGGCGCGTTCGGCGGCGGCCTTCGCGGCGGCCGGGTCCAGCGGCAGCTCGACGACGTACGTGGTGCCGGTCTTGCCGGGCAGCTCGTGCGGCTGGAGCACACCGCCGTGGCGCTCGACCACCGCGTGGGCTATCGGCAGGTGGACGGGGCTGCCGCCGACGCCGGGGCCGCGGATCTCGACCCGGGCGACCTCGCCGCGCTGGGCGGCGGCCAGGACGACGGTCGGCGGCTCGGGGGCGGGCGGCAGCGCGGGCTCGGCGGCACCGTTCAGCCCGGGCACGGTCAGGCCGGGGGAGGGCGCGACGGGGGCGTCCAGCGCCAGGCCGATCCCGCTGACGTCGGCGACCAGGTGCGCCAGCGCCTGGGCCAGCCGCCGCTCGTCGGCGATCACCTCGACCGCGGCGGCGTGCACCGAGAACCGCACCCGGCCGGGGCCGACCAGCTCACCGGCCTCCTGTACGGCCCGGCGGACCACCTTGTCCAGGCCGACCGGCACCCGCGGCGCGGCCTTCCGCCCGTCCTTGCCGTCCTGGCCCTCCTTGCCGTCCTTGGCCTCGGCCGCGCCGCTCTCGCCGGCCTCGCTGCGCTGGTGGTCGAGGACCCCGTCGATCAGCTTCCCGAACCGGCGGCACTCGGCGGCCAGCCGGCGCAGCGTCCAGTTGGCCTCCGGCCAGAGCTGGCCGGCCGGGTCGGCGGCGAGCGCGTCGAGCCGCTGGTTCAGCGCGTTCAGCGCGCCGCCCAGCTCGCTCTCCAGGACGGCGGTGAGGTGCTCGTTGCGGGCGGTCAGGGCGAGTTCGCGGCTGCGGTCGGTGAAGGTCATCACCGCGCCGACCAGCTGGTCGCCGTCCTTGACCGGGGCGGTGGTGAGGTCGACGGTGACCGGCCGGCCGTCCTTGCGCCACAGCACGGTGCCGCGCACCCGGTGCTTGCGCCCGGAGGTCAGGGTGTCCAGCAGCGCCGACTCCTCGAGCGCCAGCGGGGTGCCGTCGGCCCGGGAGTGCTGGATCAGCGGGTGCAGTTCGCGCCCGCCCAGCTCGCTCGCCCGGTACTCCAGGATGTGCGCGGCGGCCGGGTTGACCAGCACGCAGCGGCCTTCGAGGTCCACGCCGAGCACGCCCTCGGCGGCGGCGCGCAGGATCATCTCGGTCTGCTTGTGCTGGCGGCGCAGTTCGGCCTCGACGCCGAGCCGGCCGGAGAGGTCGCGGACCAGCAGCAGGAGCAGGTCGGAGGAGGAGGGCGAGTTCTCCCGGTACGAGTCGTACGGGGAGCGCGCGTAGCCGCGGCCGTCGTCGTCGGCGAAGTCGTTGCCGGAGACCTCGACCGGGAAGGTGGTGCCGTCGGTGCGGTGGGCGGTCATCCGGACCGGGCGGTCGAGGGCGTCGCCGTCGCGGGTGGCCGGGCGCATCGAGCCGGGGATGCGGCTGGGGTCGAACTCGGGCAGCAGACCGAGCACGCCCATGCCGACCAGCGAGGTGCCCGGTGCCTGCAGCGCCTGGACCGCCGCGCTGTTGGCGTCCACGACGGTGCCGTTGCTGTTCACCAGCAACAACGCGTCGGGCAGGGCGTCGAGTATGGCGGCGAGGCGAGCAGCGCCTCGGATCGGCCTGCTGCTCACGTCGACAGGTCTCCTCGGCTCGGGGCAGCTCCTCCGGAGACGGCAGTATCTCATTCTTCTTTGCGGCGGGGACGACCCGCCTAGTAACGTTGGCGGTGGTTGGTGCCGAGCCCCACGGTTGTGGCATCATCACTGACACACGGAACGGGTCCGCTCACGCGGGGGTGGTCCATGTGGGGAGGCTTCGCCTAGTCCGGTCTATGGCGCCGCACTGCTAATGCGGTTTCGGGGTTATTCCTGATCGAGGGTTCAAATCCCTCAGCCTCCGCCAGTCGGGAGCCCCCGTCGACGATCTCGTCGACGGGGGCTCTTCG
>NZ_JBHUAF010000564.1:0-3888 GCF_042789895.1 Kitasatospora sp. NPDC056783 | reverse complement strand
AGCTCGGTTATCTGAACTTCCATGGAAGGGCTCCGCATTGGATGCCGTGAATTCGTCATGTGAGTGGGGTGGGGCGGGTGGTCAGCGTCAGACTGATGACCGGGTTCATGTCCGGGCCGCCCCGTTTGGTGTTGCTGCAGCGGGTGATCTGACCGTCCATCTGGGCGAGTTTGAGTTCTGCGCCGTGGAGGCTGACCTGGAGCCCTTCGACCTCGCCATGCCATCCTTCGCGTTCGGCTTCGGCGATGCGAGCGGTGAGGTTGTCGCGAATCTCGACCAGGCGCACGCGTTGAGCGGGGTCCGGCCAGAGCATCGAGCATCGGATGCAGGCGTGTTCGTGGATGCAGGCGGTGCCGAACGAGCGTCCGCAAGTGCCGATGGAGACCTTGCGCTTCTCGAAGTGGGCCAGGAAGGCATCCCACTCCTCGGGGGTGGGCGTGCGGTACTCCTCACTGGGGCGCGTGGAGCGGCGGCGCGCCAGGAAGGCGCGATGGGCGTTGATCGCTTCCTCGGGGTAGATCGCGTGGTATCCCATGGTCGTTTTGATGTCTCGGTGGCCGCAGATGACCTGTGCGATGTGTGGCGGCAGGCCGTTCATCACCGCGTCGGTGACGAACATTCGGCGGAAGTCGTGGGGGGTGTAGTGCAGGGGCATGCCGCTGGGGTCGGTCAAATTGGTGTGAGTCAAAGCGGAGTTGAGACAGTTGCGCATGGTGCCCCTGCTGATCGCGCGGGCTTCCGCCGCGGGCCGGTGCTGAAAAAGCAACGGGGCCGGCGGGAGCCAGTGGCGTTCGTGCGGATCGTAGAACGGGACGAGGGGGACCCGGCCGTCCTTGCCACGGACGCGTTGGATGACGGCGCTGAGGACCTCGGCGAGTTCGGGGCTGACAAGCAGCAGTCGTTCGGCGTCGGTCTTCGAGGGGGCGATCTGCAGCAGCGGAACGAGCTCTCCGTCACCGGGCAGTCGGTATTGCACCAGGCTGTGGTGGGTGAGCTCGCTGAGCTCCTCGATCCGGATGCCAGTGTGCCGCAGCACCTCGACCAGGGCCCAGGCCCAGAAAGCCTCGTGCTCTTCGAAAGTGAGATCACGGCGTCGGCCGGTTGGCAGTTCATCGGCCCACACGCGTGTTCCGTTGGCCGTAGGGGTGACGGGCCGCAGGAACGACTCGCCGTCGTGGGTGAAGGAGGCACCGGGTTCTGTCTGCTGGGCTGCAGTGAGCCGGGCTGCGGTCTCGCGCCGCCGCTTGTCGACGGTCTTGACCAGGATCGGCAGGACCGGGAGTCGCTCGCGGGTGCGCTGGTCCATGGCGGACTTCAGGCGCCGTGTCTGCTTGGTCTTGCTGATCTCGTTCTGACGGATCGGGCTGGGGACCGCCCAGGCGGCCCAGCGGGCCGGCTCCTCCAGGGCCCACTGACCGATGTCGAGGTAGAAGGCGCGGACGGCCATCAGGATGCTGATGCTGTCCTGGCGCGGGCTGGCCACCTCGACGAGCTGACCATCGGGCGTTCTCCGGCGCTGGACCTTGGTGGCCAGGCGCTTCTTCCAGGCGTCGGCGACCTCGGGAGGCAAGTGAAGGGACTCGATTCCCGGGTGGTGGGCCTCAAGGTCCTTCCAGAACGTCCCGGCGATGGAGTGCGCGAGTTGACTCACGCTGGTGTAGTCGAGAGCAGGCTGGCGCTCCTTCAGGTAGTCGACGATGAGATCGCGCACGGGGCGGCACTGCAAGCCGAAGCGGTCGACCAGGCCTTCGATGGTTCGCTGCCCGCGGCTTCGGAACGCGCGGATGGTCAAGGGCGCGTTCTCCGGGAACACCCCCATCGCGGACAGGAGTTGGAAGAAGAGTCCCTCATAGGCGCCGCGACCGGCGCGTCCCAACCGGTTGGCGTCGAGGAGTTCCAGGCAGTCGCCGACCGTGATGTCACTGACCAGTCCACCCTTGGCGGCCATGATCACCGCCACGCGGTTCAGCGCGACCCTGACCGCATTCGGCGGGACGCCGCCGGGCACTTCCGCGCACAACTGCTGGAAGCGCGCCAGGCCGTCGGGATCGCGAGTGGCGATCATCACCCGACGCAGGTGCCGGTTCGTCCGCTGACCGGCGAACCAGTCCAGGCTGGGACGAATCAGATCCCCACAGAGCACTGGCAAGATCCCGCTGCTGAGAGATTCGCGGTGATCACGCGGGATCTCCCCCGCAGCACGGACGCTGCCGGACAGTGCGATGTCAGGCCAGCGGTGCGGTACCCGGTCGGCTCCGCTGGCCAGCCATCGCTCCTGCCAGGTCGTGCCGGGCCAGCCCTCCAGCCACTCCAAGAGGCGCCGCAGTCCGTCACGGCGATGCCGCTGGCTGAGCGGGTTGTCCAAGGTGAAGGGGGGCGAGAGCAGCCGGGCCTGCACCTGCGCGCGGTCGGCCCGGGTGGCAGGCCAGGACGTCTGCGGCCCACGGGCCGGGAACTGGCCGCGCAGCAGTGCTGCGTCCACGCCGGGACCGTCCTCGTCCGCAGCACGACTCTGTGCGCTGGCGGGCCGAGGTAGGGACCTGATGCTCATCGCGCCTCTCCGCCGAACAGAACCTCCATCGTTTGAGGCCGATACCCCGGGGCCGGGACCGGCTGCTTTCGCTCCGCAGCCCGACGGGCCTGCTGGGCGTGATGGGCCAGCATCCGGCGCACCACCTCCTCCCGGCGCGGGGTGAGGTAGACCTGAGTCGTGGTCAAAAGCGCATGGCCAAGTACGAACTGCACGTCCGTCAGCGGAAGTTCGGGATCCTCGGCCATGCGGTAGGCAGCCGTGTGCCGCAGATCGTGCAGAGTCCAGTCCGCACCGATGGCCGCATTCACGCGCTCGAACATGCGATGCGCCGCCTGGTAGTTCAACGGCCGAAACGGGCGCCGCAGGGTCCACCACAGCGGCGCGGTCCGCCCGCGCGGCACCAGACCCTCCATCTCCAACTGGTAGAGCCGCAACCACACGAAGGCGTCCGATGACGCGGGTAGTTGCTGCACGGCCCTCGTGCCCTTGCGCACCACGGAGATCAGCTGCTGACCCGGCAACACGCCGCCCTGCGTGGCGCTGAGCAACTCCGAGGCCCGGGCGCCGGTGGAGACGTAGAAGGCGATCAGGGCACGATCCCGGTGGGATGGCAGCTTCGCGAAGATCTCGTTGAACCGCTCGTCGGGGATGCTGCGGGGAATGCGTTGCGGCACCCGCAGCCGATACAACCCGGCGCGCTCGTGCCGAAACGGCTCCATCGGGTTGTGGTGTGCGTGCTCGCGCCCGCCCCGCCGAGAGCGATGCAGCGGGAAGGGATTCACGAGGGGACCGCTGCCGCGCTCCCGATGGAAGTCGTAGAACCCGCGCAACACCGTCTCGCTGTGCACGACCGTGCTGGCGGCGTACTTGCTCCCGGCGGACAGCTTCCCCGTGACCGGGTTCAGCTGCCCCGGCGAAGGCACTGTCACCGCCGCCGGCTCCCGGCCGGCTCTTCTCCAGTGCACGCGCGCGGGCTTGTCGGCCAGCGCGATCCACCGGCTGAAGTCCCGCGCATCCACCCGTGCCGCCCGGTCCCAGGGCACTTCCACCGCCCACAGGAACCGGAACCAGCGCAACAGGTCCATGCCGTAGGACCGGAGCGTGGTCGCAGGCCGCTGCATGGCCTGCAGATCCGCGAAGTACACGGCGGCCGCCCCCACCTCGACACCGCCAGGATCGAGCAACCGGTACGGCGCCGCGGTCAACCCCATCGCCAGGCAGCCCACCTGCGGCACCACGAGCGCCAAGATGTCCCGCGAATCGTCGTCTTGAACAACCATGGAAATTCCAACGATGCGCATGGAAGAACGTCACCTGACCTGCGGAAACGCGCCGCCAAGTTAAGTCAACGTCTG
>NZ_JBHUAF010000563.1:0-3914 GCF_042789895.1 Kitasatospora sp. NPDC056783 | reverse complement strand
CGCCGTTCCAACGGCGGTCCGGGCCCTGCCGCGTGCTCCCGGGTGACTCCCGTCTCAGATACTAGGAAATCCAAGTATTCGTGCAGACACGGCCGGGGCGCGGTCGTACCGTGGAAGGGCCGTACGGTGCGCCGCCCCTGTAGCCAGGGTTTCGCGGCCCGTGTGCGCGTGCGCCCTGACGAGCAGGCGATCCCTGCTCCCGCGCTCCCCTCACCTTCCTCGCGCTGGCCCCCGCAGCGCCGTTCCCAAGGAGCCCGGTATGTCGCCGACCGCCGACCGCCGCGTCACGTCCGCCCCCGCCGCCACCCCCGCCCGTGCCCCGCGCCGCCGCCGGGCCGCCGAGCGGAACCCCTTCGCGGCCGCCGCCCTGCAGCGTTCGCTGGACCGCCGGGACAACGGTGGCGTTACCGGCCACCACTGAGGTCGCTGTTGCGGTGGGTGGCGTTCATCCGCCGAATGGGCCGAACGGGTTGGTTCGACATCACCCAGTAGAGTGCAACCTCGGTCCGTCCGAGGGAAGTTGCTCGTCCCCGTCGGCGCGATCATCCTAATTTGGGGCCCTCGGAGGGGTGATCGACGCTCGCGTGGGCGGGCGTCAGCGGCACGGTGTGCGGATCTGTCCCCCTGCCGGGGGAAAGGGCCCAGTGCGTCTGCCACCCGTCCGCCGACCCGCCGCCCGGATCGGCCTCACCCTGGCCCTGCTGGCCGCCAGCGCCGCCCTCGCCGCCACCCCGGCGGAGGGCAGCCCGCCGGCCGCGGGGCCACCGTCCACCGGGCCGTCGGCGTCGGGCCGGACGGCCTCCGTCCTGCTCGAACTCACCACCGAGGCGGCCGGCCCCGCCTGGCGGCGCGCCGCCGATGGTGCCCGGCGGGCCCGGCGCTCCCCGGAGGACGTCCACCGGGAGGCCGCCCGGGCCGGCGCGGCCCAGCGGGCCCGGGCCGGGGACGCGCTCGACCGGCTCGCCGGGGCCGTCCACCCGATCGTCAACAAGCGGCGCGACAACGCCCACTCCGTGCCGCTGACCGGCGCCCCGCGGGTCTGGGCCGCGGACCGGACCGCCGGTACCGGCCGGGGCACCCGGATCGGGATCATCGACAGCGGCATCGACTACACCCACGCCGACTTCGGCGGCCCCGGCACCGAGGAGGCCTTCCGCTCGGTCGAGCGCGGCAAACCCGCGCCGCCCGCGCTGTTCCCCAACGCCAAGGTGGTCGGCGGCCGGGACCTGGTCGGCGACGACTACGACCCGGACCCGGCCTCCCCGCACCACCAGCCGGTGCCGCACCCCAGCGACAACCCCATCGACTGCGTGCGCAACGGGCACGGCACCCACGTGGCCGGCACCGCGGCCGGGTACGGAGTCACCGCCGACGGCCGCCCGTACACCGGTCCGTACGGGCCCGGGCTGGACCCGGCCGCCTTCCGGATCGGGCCCGGCACCGCCCCGGGCGCGCAGCTGTACGGGATCCGGGTGTTCGGCTGCGAGGGCTCCACCGACCGGGTCGCCGAGGCGCTCGACCTGGCCGCCGACCCGAACGGGGACGGCGACCTCAGCGACCGGCTGGACGTCGTCAACCTCTCGCTCGGCAGCCACTTCGGCAGCACCGACGACACCGACGCGCTGGCCGTCGACCGGCTCGCCGAACTGGGCACCGTCGTGATCGCGGCGGCGGGCAACGACGGCGACGTGTACGCCATCGGCGGCAGCCCCGGCACCGCAGCCCGGGCGATCACCGTCGCCGCCTCGGTGCACGGGCACGCCGACGTGGACGGCATCACCGTGCTCGCCCCCGCCGCCGCGGCCGGGGTCGTCCCGGTCCACTGGAGCGAGCGCTACCAGGGCTGGGACACCACCGAGGTCAGCGGCGAACTCGTGCTGCCCGTCGACCAGCCGGACGGCTGCACCGACTTCAGCGAGGCCGACCGGCAGCGGCTGAAGGGACGGATCGCGCTGCTCGACTGGCGCACCCGCGAGGCCGACCGGCCCTGCAACTCCGGCCCGCGCGCCGACCACGCCGCCGACGCGGGCGCGATCGGCGCGCTGTACGCGGCCGACTCCGACCACCTCGCCGAGATCGCCGGCGACGACCGCATTCCGGCCGCGCTGCTGGCCCGGGCCGACGGCGAGCGGCTGCGCCGGGCCGCGGCCGCCGGACCGGTGCGGGTCCGGCTGGCCACGCCCGGCAACCCGCTGCACGGCTCCGTCGCGCAGGACCAGCCGGGCCGGGCCGACACCCTGACCGACTTCACCTCGCGCGGCATCGGCGTGCCCGGCGTGGTCAAGCCCGACCTGGCGGCCCCCGGCGAGAGCATCTGGTCCAGCCTGGTCGGCAGCGGCACCGGCGGCCAGCGCGAGTCCGGCACCTCGATGGCCACCCCGCACGTGGCCGGGCTCGCCGCGCTGGTCCGCGCCGCGCACCCGGACTGGACGGTCGAGCAGGTCAAGGCCGCGCTGATGAACACCAGCGTGGACACCTACCTCGGCGACGACCGGACCGGGCCGGTCTACGGGCCCGAGCGCACCGGGGCCGGGCGGGTCCAGGTGGACCGGGCGGTGCGCACCCCGGCCGTCGCCTACGCGGCGGGGGAGGGCGCGGTGGAGGGCGGCGTCGGGGTCTCCTTCGGGCCGGTCGAGGTCGCCGGGCCGACGGCGCTGACCCGGGAGATCGAGGTGCGCAACACCTCGGGCGCGCCGCTGGGCTACCGCACCTCGTACGCGGCGGCCACCGAAGTGCCCGGCGCCTCCTACCGGGTGGCACCGGCCCGGGTGGACGTCCCGGCGGGCGGGACGGCACGGGTGCGGGTGACGCTGTCCGTGCCGGGACGGCTGGGACGCGCGCCCGACCCGACCATCGACACCGTGCAGGGCGGCAGGTCCCGCGACTACCGGGGCGAACTCTCCGGGCGGGTGCTGCTCACCCCGGTCGGGGACGACGGGCCGCCGCAGCTGCGGGTCCCGGTGCTGGCCGCCCCGCGCCCGGTCGGCGACCTCGCGGCGACGGCCACCGTCCGCACCACCCGGGACGGCACCCTGGTCGCCCTCGGCGGCCGGGCCGCGCCCGGCGAACAGTCCGGCCTGGTCAGCGCCTTCGCGCTCGGCGGCGAGGGGGCCCGCTGGCCCGACTGCCCGCCCGGCACCGGCGGCGTGGCGGCCGGGCCGGGGGCGGGCATCCGGCCCAAGGACACGGGGGAGGGCACGGGGGAGGAGACGGACGACGAGGTCTGCGTCGAGCACCCCGGCGAGCGGTCCGCCGACCTGCGCGCGGCCGGGGCCGCCGTCGACTCCGAACTCCTGTACGTGGGAGTGCAGTCGTGGGCGCCCGCGACCACCCCGGTGGGCCTGTACGGGGTGCGGGTGGCGCTGGACACCGACGGGGACGGCAGCACCGACGTCATCCTCAAGGCCGACCGGCAGCGCGGCAGCGACGTGCTGGTCTCCCGCGCCCTGGACGCCCGCACCGGGGCCGAACTCGACGTCCAGCCGCTCAACGCCCGCTGGGGCGACACCGACACCGGGCTGCTCGACAGCGACGTCCTGGTGCTGCCCGTCCGGCTGAGTGCCCTGCCCGGCGTCGCACCCGGGCACAGCACCGTCCGCTACGGGGTCTGGACCGGCTACGCCGGGGGCGGCACGCCGGACGTGACGGAGGCGCTCTCCGCCATCGGGCTCACCGGCACCGTCCCGTCCGTCCCGCTGGACGTCCTGCACCCGGCGCTCACCGTCCGGGCCGGCCTCACCGGCCCGGCGGCGGTGATGGCCCCGGCCGGCCCGGGCAGCGTCCTCGCCGTGCACCGGGCCGAGGGCGACACCTCGCGGCTCCTGCTGCTCCACCACCTCAACCCGGCCGAGCGGCGGGCCCAGGTGCTCGACCTGCCGTGACCCGCGCGGGACGGGGGCGCCCCGCCGGGACCC
>NZ_JBHUAF010000562.1:0-3935 GCF_042789895.1 Kitasatospora sp. NPDC056783 | reverse complement strand
CGCCCGCCCCCATCGGGGAGCGGGCGGCCTTCGGCGCGTTCCGACCCGCCGACGCCAACGACCAAGGGTCCCGGGCATTTTGGCGAATCGTTTTGGCTACTCTGACGAAAGTTTGACCTAGAGCCTGGCCGCCTTCGCGATGAGCGTGAGCGCGGCCTCGTGCTCACTCTCCTCCAACGGAGCCAGCAGCAGCCGCTGGACCTCGGCCACCCCGGCGGCCGAGCGGTGCAGCAGGTCCTGCCCCGCCGGAGAGAGCGAGAGCAGATTGCGCCGCCCGTCCGAGGGGTCACGCCGGCGCTGCACCAGACCGCGGCGCACCAGCCGGCTCACCATCTCCGCCATCGTGGCCTTGTCCAGCGAGGCGAGCTCGCCGACCGTGCGCTGGTCGGCACCCGGTTCCAGCTCCAGCGCGTCCAGCACCGCGTACTGCGGAGCCGTCAGCTCGGCACCGACGTGCTCCGACCAGAGCTTGGTGTGCACCTGCTGGCTCACCCTGATCAGATAGCCGATCGCCCGCTGGGCGTCCAGTATCGGCCGCGCGTCGGCGATGACGGCGACCGCCGCGGGCTCCAGCCTGGCTATCTTGGCCATCACCCGGACGATCTCGACCTGCTCCTCCGCGCTGAGCGGCTCGAACAGGACGCGCTGCACGCGGACCACGCCGCCGGTGGCCTCGCGCACCGCCTGGGCGCCGCTCTGCGAGAGCGCCAGCAGCTTGCGCCGGCCGTCGGCCGGATCGCGCCGGCGCAGCACCAGGCCGCGGCGGACCAGCCGCGCGACCATCTCGGCCATCGTGGCCTTGTCCAGCGAGGCACGTTCGCCGACCGTTCGCTGGTCCGCACCCGGTTCAAGGGCCAGGACCAGCAGTACGGCGAACTGCGGAGCCGTGAGATCGGCTCCGACGTGTTCGGACCACAGGCGGGTGTGAACCTGCTGTGTGACACGAATGAGGTGCCCGGGCGACTGTTGCAGTCGCGCGGACACGCGGGTTGTCGGGATCTCCCCCAGCACCATGTATCCGTCCCGATGTCACACCCGGTGTGTGTGGGACACCCGGGTGGGGCAGTAACGGCGAGTGGGCGTCCAGCTATGAGGGAGGGCGCTCCAGCCGCGCAGCCGGTGGCTGCTGGCGGACACTATACAAACGGCGGGCCCTTGCTGGCAGGCAGGGGCGGATAGTAGACGCAGGTTCGGCAACATTGGCATATTTACGCGCTGCGAAGCCCTTGCAGTAACCCGTTCTCAGCAGAAAGCCGACCGGTCGGTCCTTACCCACCGTCACCTGCGCCTCTCCGCCCTGGCCGCCCTCCCTACCCGCCGGTAGGGTGTGGCCACCCTCTCCGGGGGCTCTCCCCGGGAGGCATCCCGAGAGAGACGAGAGCGAGCATGACCGAGCAGACCACCACCCCCCGGGTCGCCGTCGTGACGGGCGCCGCCCGCGGCCTGGGTGCCGCCACCGCCGTCCGGCTGGCCGCCGACGGCCACGCGGTCGCCGTCCTGGACCTGGACGAGGCCGCCGGGCGGGAGACCGTCGAGCGGATCACCGCCGCCGGCGGCACGGCTCTGGCCGTCGGCGCCGACGTCTCGGACGCCGAGCAGGTCCGGACCGCCGTCGACCGCGTCGCCGCGGAGCTCGGCGCTCCGGTCGTCCTGGTCAACAACGCGGGCGTACTCCGCGACAACCTGCTCTTCAAGATGTCCGAGTCCGACTGGGACACGGTCATGAACGTTCACCTCCGCGGCGCCTTCCTGATGACCCGCGAGGTGCAGAAGCACATGGTCAACGCCGGTTTCGGGCGCATCGTCAACCTGTCCTCCTCCTCGGCCCAGGGCAACCGCGGCCAGGCCAACTACTCGGCCGCCAAGGCCGGTCTCCAGGGCTTCACCAAGACTTTGGCCATTGAGCTCGGCAAGTTCGGCATCACCGCCAACGCGGTGGCCCCCGGCTTCATCGCCACGGACATGACTGCGGCCACCGCGGCCCGGGTCGGCATGGACTTCGAAGACTTCAAGCGGGCCGCGGCCTCTCAGATCCCGGTCCAGCGGGTCGGGGAGCCCGAGGACGTCGCCCACACCATCTCGTTCCTCGCGAGCGAGGGCGCCGGCTTCGTCTCCGGCCAGGTGATCTACGTCGCGGGCGGCCCCCTCGACTGAGCACGGAACCTACACAGGGTTACCACGGAGTGGGAAGCCGGGCACACCGGCCGCCCACTCCGTTTCCTTTACCGGGGCTTTTGCAGAATCATTCGACGACCACACTGACTTTCGATCCAGGAATAGCGGAAATCACTCCCCGGACCATCCGGGACCGGCCCGATTGTCGATTTCCCGGGAAAATGACAATTACCCCCGGAATGGCCCCGCCCGGCTGGGTAAGGTCACCACGTGCAATCCAGAGTTACCCCCGCCCCCTTTCCACGCCAGGGGCCGGACCACCGCACCGTCGAGACCGGCCGGCGGGAACGCCCCGCGCGCCCCCTCCCCCCGGCCGGCCACGGCGGCCACGAGCCCGGCTGGCCGCCGATGAGCCGGCGGCAGGCCGCCCTGCTCGCCGTCACCCTCGTCGGCTACCTGCTGGTGCTGGCCGGGGTGCTGCTGAACACCTCGCTGGTCGACCTCGACTGGTCGGTCCGGCTGCTGCGCCCCTACGAGCGCTGGCCCCGTCTGGAGCCGCTGCTCGACACCTGGGTGGTGGCCGGACAGCGCGGCCCCTCGGCGATCGCCGCCTTCCTCTGGCTCGGCTGGCGGGCCCACCGCCTGCGCCGACTGCGCCCGCTGCTGGTCATGGGCATCGCGCTGTTGTTGCTCAACGTCACCGTCGGC
This sequence comes from Kitasatospora sp. NPDC056783, assembly GCF_042789895.1. Classification (NCBI taxonomy): domain Bacteria; kingdom Bacillati; phylum Actinomycetota; class Actinomycetes; order Kitasatosporales; family Streptomycetaceae; genus Kitasatospora; species Kitasatospora sp. NPDC056783. The sequence goes on along the minus strand of NZ_JBHUAF010000562.1, from coordinate 1,112 downwards.
GCGGTCAAGATCGTCACCGGCCGGCTCGGCCCGCACTACGCCCAGTACGTCGGCTCGCCCGAACTCTTCTCCGGCGGCACCATCTTCCCCTCCGGCCACACCGCCAACGCGGTGGTCACCTGGGGCGTACTCGCCTACCTCGCCGTCCGCTGGCGGCGCACCGGCGCGCTGATCGCGGCCGCCACCGCCTGCTCGATCGGCCTGACCACGGTCTACCTCGGCACCCACTGGGTCACCGACGTGCTGGCGGGCTGGGCCGCCGGGCTGCTCGTGCTGCTCGTGCTGCCGCTGCTGGAGCCCCTGGTCGCCACCTCCGAGCAGCGGCTCCACCGGCGCTTCGCCCGCCGCCACCTGCCGTACTGAACCGCGCCGGCCCCGAGCCGGCCCGGACCCAGGCCCGAACCGGACCCAGGCCCAGATCCGGGCCGACGGGCCGCCCGGCCCGCGGGGCGCGGGGCGCCCTACCCCTCCCAGCTGCGCTCGACCACCCCGCCGCGCACCGCGAGGTTGAGCCTTCCCTGCCGGTACTCCATGGTCATCAGCTCCCCCGGCTCCAGCACCCGCACCGAGGCCCAGCCGTGCCTGCGGGCCAGCTCCCGGGCCCGCTCGACCCGCAGCCCCGCGTAGCCCTCGGCGTCCTCGCCGGCCGCACCGGGACCCGCCGCGCCGGCACCCCGGCCGGAGCCCGGACCCTGGTCGGAACCCGAACCCGCCCCCACCGCGCCCGCCCCCGACATCGCGCCTCCCCTGCCAGTCCCTCGGACGTACGCTGGAATCGTAGCCCGCCCCCCGCGGTCCGGAGGTGAACGCCATGCGCGCCACGACCCCGCGACGTTGGCGCAGCGGCACCGAGCCGGCCACCGCCCGCAGCGACCTCAAGCTCCGCTACCTGCTCTCGCTCACCTTCACACCGCTGTTCGCGCTGGCCACCGCGGGCTTCGCGCTCTGGGCTGCCCTCGCGCCCGACGGCGGCGTCCCCAGCCGGGGCACGCTCACGGGCTTCGCCGTGGCCTGCGCTCTGCTCACCCTGTTCGCCGCCGTCGATCTCGTGGTGGTCATCCGGCGCCGCCGGACCGAGCTCTGACGCGGTGTCTCCCACGGAGTGGGACGTC
>NZ_JBHUAF010000561.1:0-3935 GCF_042789895.1 Kitasatospora sp. NPDC056783 | reverse complement strand
GACCTGGACCTTAGTGTGAACGGTCAGCGATTTCCCCCGCTTCTCAGGCTTCGTGGTCACGGAATTGGCCAGGGTCGCGGTCACGAGTCCCCACGGGGAACTTGACCACGGTGGAAGCCTGGAATACCCCAGATCAGGTGGTTTGACCTGCGAGTGATCGTTCCATCCGAATCGTTCAGGTTCCCCTTGGGCATCCCCGAGCCGGGTTGAGGGTCCTGACCATCTCGGAGTCGTCACCGTCCCTCGACCGACAGGCCCAGAGGTCGACGGACACTCTGGATGGCAAGGAGAACGTTCACCGTGGTCGACATCGTCGAGATCTACGTCCACTGGTACGCGGGCCGGTCGAAGAACCAGCTCGCGGCCTCGTTGGGGGTGGACCGCAAGACCATCAGGAAGTATCTGGCGCCGGCGGAGGCGTCCGGGATGGCGCCGGGTGGGCCGCCCATGAGCGAGGCGGACTGGGGGAAGCTGATCAAGAGCTGGTTCCCGGAGCTGGCCCGGCGTCGGCTGAACCAGGTCACGTGGGCGGAGATCGAGCCGCACCGCGACCTGGTCAAGGGGCTGCTGGAGACGACAACGGTGACCACGATCCATCAACGCCTCAGAGATGAGGGGAAATTGGCGGTGTCGTTGTCGACGTTCCGCCGGTGGGTGACCGAGAACCTCCCGGACGAGTCGGCCCGGTCGAAGGTGACGGTGCTGCGGGACGACGTCGAGCCGGGCTCGGAGGCCCAGATCGACTACGGCTTCCTGGGGCAGTGGATCAACCCGTCGACCGGCAAGCGGCACCGGATCTGGGCGTTCGTGATGGTGCTGCCCTGCTCGCGGCACATGTTCGTCCGCCCGGTGGTCCACATGGACCAGAACGCCTGGACTCAGTCCCACGTCGAAGCGTTCCGGTTCTTCGGCGGTGTCCCGCGGCGGTTTGTGCCGGACAACCTGCGCACGGCGGTGGACCGGCCGGACCTCTACGATCCGAAGATCAACAAGTCGTATGCCGAGCTCGCGACCTACTACGGCGCCCTGGTCGACCCGGCCCGGGCTGCGAAGCCGAAGGACAAGCCGCGGGTCGAGCGGCCGATGCCGTATGTCCGCGACTCCTTCTGGAGCGGGCGGGAGTTCACCTCGGTCGAGCAGATGCAGGCCGAGGCCCTGACGTGGTCGGCCGGCACCGCCGGCCGCAGACAGTGCCGCCCGCTGGGCGGCGCGAGTCCGCTGTCGGTGTTCGAGGCGGTGGAGGCCAAGGCCCTGCTGCCGCTGCCGGACAAGCCGTTCGTGCTGGCCCGCTGGTCCACCGCCGCAGTCGGCCCCGACATCCACATCAAGGTCGGCCGCACCCTCTACTCGGTGCCCTGGAAACTGATCGGCCGCAAGGTCGACGTCCGCTCCACCGCCACCATGGTCCAGGTCTTCCACGAGGGCGAGCTGGTCAAGACCCACGCTGCACTCGACCAGGGCAAGCGCACCGACAAGAACGACTACCCGCCGGAGAAGATCGCCTTCCAGATGAAGACGCCGATCTGGTGCCGCAGCCAGTCTTCCGAGGTCGGCGACGCCTGCCGCGAGGTAATCGACCAACTACTGGAGGTCAACGCGCTCTACCGGCTCCGCGCCGCCCAGGGGGGGTCCTCGGGCTGCGGAAGAAGTACGGCGACCAGCGGCTGGAGGCGGCCTGCACCAAGGCCATTGCGGTCGGCGACCCCTCCTACCGCACCATCAAGGGCATCCTGATCGCGGGCACCGAGACCGACCCCGAGCCGGAGACCGGCGACGCCGGGGCCGCGGCCTTCCTCCATGGCCCCGAGGGCCTGTTCGCCACGAGTATTCCCTCCCAGATCTCCGGCGAGCCCGAGGGCACCCCGGGCCATGCTGACGCCGACGACGCCGAGGAGGCCGCTCGATGAGCGTGATGGACACCGCCCTGCGCGAGTCGCTGAAGGCGCTCCGGCTGTCGGGGATGCTGGAGACCCTGGACGCGCGGCTGATCCAGGCCCACGGTGGTGAACTCGGCCACCTGGACTTCCTGCAGATCCTCTGCCAGGACGAGATCACCCGCCGCGAGACGGTCGCCTTCCAACGGCGGTTGCAGAAGGCGAAGTTCGAGCAGCAAGTCACCTTGGAGGAGTTCGACTTCGCCGCTTCCCCGAAGCTGCCCGCGGCCCAGATCCGCGACCTGGCCGCCCTGCGCTGGCTCCATGCCGGCGAGTCGGTGATCTTGTTCGGACCGGTGGGCGTCGGCAAGACACACGTCGCCCAGGCCCTCGGCCACCTCGCCGTCCGACAGGGCGCAAACGTCCGCTTCACGAAGACCAGCCGGGTCCTGGCCGAGCTCGCCGGCGGCCACGCGGACCGCACCTGGGACAAGCGCATGCGAGAGCTGATCAGACCCGACGTCCTCATCCTCGACGACTTCGCCATGCGCCAGCTGACCGCGGCCCAGGCCGACGACCTCTACGAACTGGTCTCCGAGCGGCAGGGGCGCTCGCTGATCATCACCAGCAACCGGGCACCCAGCGACTGGTATCCCCTCTTCCCCAACCCGGTCGTCGCCGAGTCGCTGCTTGACCGGCTGATCAACACCAGCCACCAGGTGATCATGAACGGCCCCAGCTATCGGCCGAACAAGCGGCCCAAGAACCCCGTCGAGAAGCCTCCGACCACCTAGCGATCCAGCTCGGCAACGTTCCACTCCCGAGGCAGGTCCTCGCCGCAGAAGACGCAGACGAAGTCCTCCTCCCGCACGATGTTGAGCTCCCGGCAGGAGCGGCAGCGGCGGAAGACCACCTCGTGCGTGAACCCGGCCGGGCGCTGGATCCCGATCCGGTCCAGGGCCTCGGCCACGGCCGGCCATGAGATGACGTCCGGGCAGTAGCCGGTCGACTGGTTGCTGACCTCCTCGACCGCCCACCGCCCGGACTCCTCACGGAAGCTCATCTCACCGGCGCTCAGGACCTCTTCGCCGCCGGCGCACACCACGTGCTCGCTGCGGCGCGGAGCCAGCCGCAACACTCCGCCGGCATCGACGACGAACGTGAACGGCTCGGCCAACTCATCCGGGGCCAGCGCTGAGGCCCACGCGCCGAAGTCCGCCGACGAGCGCATGCTCCGCCCCTCACCACCCGCCCGGACGAGCTCCTTCAACTCAACCGGACCCACATACCGATACATCCGCCCCCGCGTCTTCACGCTCACCAACCTAGCCCCTCACACGGCCAGGACCTGGGGAATTACGTGACCACAGCCCTTGGGGAATTACGTGACCGTCCACACCTTAGGAATGGGCCACCAGGGGCTCGAACCCTGAACCTACGGATTAAACGTCCGCAGCTCTGCCAATTGAGCTAGTGGCCTCACGAAGCCCAGACATGCCGGATGATGCCGCCCCATGCCGTCAAATCCGGCGTTTGCGCAGATCAGGACACGTAAACGCCCTCGCGCCGCACCGCCCGCTACCGTTTGATCATGAACATGCCTCACGGCGTGACGCCGTGTGCCGGATCGTCCGAAGGCGTCCGGTCACACCTGGGACACACTGGCGATACCAAGCCCGAGCGTGCCGCGCCTCACTACCGCTCCCTGCTGACGCATCAACACGGATATCGCAGATCAGGAACCCACCCTGGAGAGTTTGGACAAATGCCGAGCCGCGCGCGCCGCCAGGCCGCAGCCGACCCCAGTCAGGCATGTGCAGCAGACACGGCTGCCACCTTCACGCCAGTCACCTTGCTCGCTATTCCCTGCCAGCAGAAATTGAGAGGTGAGCAATATGCACTAGTTATTACCCTTTTCAACAGATAGGTTACTTTCGCCCTGCCGGATTGGTCCTGCGGGGGTGCGCTAGATGAATGAGTCCGATTGATGGGCTGGCCGCGACCATGACGAAGGGTGCCCGTTGGTTGGTTTGTGAAGACGAACCTGGACACCCTTCTGAC
>NZ_JBHUAF010000560.1:0-3947 GCF_042789895.1 Kitasatospora sp. NPDC056783 | reverse complement strand
ACGACGCCCGGTTCCGCGCCGAGCGCTCGATCCGCGAGGCGATGGTCTCCAAGGAGTTCGACGACCTCGCAGAGTCCCCCCGGCTGGGCTTCGCCATCATCGGCCGGCTCTGCCAGGCGTACGGCTTCCAGATCTCGCTGCGCCGCTCCGCGTACGGCGGTGTCCGGGCGGTGCTGGTCGTACCGAAGGCGATGCTCACCACCGCTCCGCCGACCGGCCGGGCGCACGGCATCGGAGCCTTCTCCGGCCCCCGTCCGCTGCCGCCGAACCGTCCCCGGCACGCGGCCCCGAGCCGCCCCTGGGGTGCCAGGACGACCCCGGCCGGCGTCGGGCCGTCCAACGGTTCGACCAACCCGTGGGGGCCCTCCGGCCCGGCCGGAGACGACGAGGTGATCGTGACCGAGTGGACCGCCAACGGCCTGCCGCAGCGCCGGCGCAGCCAACCGTTGGTGCCCCGGACCTACCGCGGCGCGACGCGGACCGCCGCGCAGCACACCGGACCGACGGCCGGGCCCCTCGCCCAGACGTCGCGCCCCGCCAAGGAGCGCAAGGAGCCCGGTCTGTGGGTGGAGGCGTTCATGCGGGGCATCAAGGGCACCGGCCCGAGCCCTTCCGGCCCGGGCGCCGCCGCCGACGACGACCACGGCACGGGCACCCGACGCGCCACGGACACCGGACGTACCGCGGACCCCGGACGTACCACCGACACCGGACGCGCCACCGGCACCGGACAGCCGGGTGCCGGGCACACCAGCGCCGCACACACCAGTGAAGAGACGGCAGGGAAAGGCGAGCAGTGACTCCGCACCGCAGCAACATGGACTGGATCCTCAACGACCTCGCGCACAGCGTCCCGTACGTGCGCCACGTCATCGTGCTGTCCGCCGACGGCCTGCGGATCGCCCAGTACGGCACCGACCCGGACGCCGCCGACCGCCTCGCCGCCGCCTGCGCCGGGCTGCAGAGCCTGGCCGGCGCGATCGGCCACGAGTTCCCGCACGGCGACGGCTCGATGCGGCTGGTGGTGATCGAGGTGGACGGCGGCTACTTCTACCTGATGGCGGCCGGCGACCGCGCCTACCTCGCGGTGCTCGCCGACGAGGGCGTGGACGCCGGCCTGGTGAGCCACCAGATGCGCGACCTGGTGGCCCGGATCGGCGAGCACCTGTCCACCCCGCCGCGCAACCCCGAGGCGGTCGCGTGAACCGGCTCCCGGCCCGGCCCGCCGCGACGCGCTCCAGAAGCGGGGCGGCCCATGAACGAGCACAGTGAGGCGGTGTCATGACGGCCGAGAAGGCCGGCTGGGAAGGCCCCGAGCCCGACCGGTTGTACGTGATCACCCGGGGCCGCAGCGGCGGTTCCGGGCTCGGGGTGGTCGACCTGGTCACCCTGATCGTCTCCCGCGGTGAGCCGACCCCGGCCCACCAGCCGGAGCACGCCGCCATCCTGCGGCTGTGCCGCTCCCCGCTCTCGGTCGCGGAGGTCTCCGCCTACCTGGAGCTGCCCGCCAGCGTGGTCGCCGTCCTGCTGGCGGACCTGCTCGACGACGGGCTGGTCGAGGCCCGCGCCGCCGCCGTACCCGCGGCGGAACTCCCCGAACGCGCCCTGTTGGAGGCGGTGATCCATGGACTTCAGCGGCTCTGACACAGTGGTCGGGCCGGCCCACTCGGACCTGCTGCCGGACACCGTCTCCACGGCGGTCAAGGTGGTGGTCGTGGGCGGATTCGGCGTCGGCAAGACGACGCTGGTCAGCTCGGTGAGCGAGATCCGCCCGCTGACCACCGAGGAGACCATGACCCAGGCCGGGGTCGGCGTGGACGACCCGACCGGGGTCGAGCAGAAGACCTCCACCACCGTGGCCATGGACTTCGGCCGGATCAGCATCAACGACCGGCTCGTGCTGTACGTCTTCGGCACCCCCGGCCAGGAGCGGTTCTGGTTCCTCTGGAACGGCCTGTTCGAGGGCGCCCTGGGCGCGGTGGTGCTGGTGGACACCCGCAGGCTGGAGGTCAGCTTCGAGGTGATCGGCCGGCTGGAGGAGCGCGGCGTGCCCTTCGTGGTGGCCGTCAACGGCTTCCCGGAGGCGCCGTCCGTCCCGTTCGACGAACTGCGCGGCGCGCTCGACCTGCCGGCCGAGGTGCCGATCGTCACCTGCGACGCGCGCAGCCGGGAGTCCAGCCGGGACACCCTGATGACCCTGATGCACTACCTGTACGAGCTGGCCGTTCCCCGCACCGGCTGATCCGACGGCCCGTCCGTCCGAAGCCCGTGGCCTCATCACCCCCGCGACCGGAGACTCCGTGACCACCCCCTTTCCCGAACCCGCCGACCCGGCACCCGCTCCCACGCCGCCACCCGGCTGCCCGGCCCACGCGGGCGGCGGCATCGCCCCGACCGGCCCCGGCGGGCTGCGCCGCCTGTACGGGCCGGAGGCCGAGGCGGACCCCGCGCTCCTGTACGACAAGCTGCGCGCCGAACACGGCGACGTCGCCCCGGTGCTGCTGCACGGCGACCACCGGGCCTGGCTGGTGCTCGGCCACGGCGCCAACATCGCCGTGATGCGCACCCCGTCGCTGTTCTCCCGGGACTCCCGTCTGTGGAACGCCTTCCGCGACCGCGAGGTCCCGCCGGACTCCCCGCTGCTGCCGGTCATCGCCTGGCAGCCGATCTGTGTGTTCGCGGACGGCGAGGAGCACCGGCGGCTGCGCGGCGCGCTGGTGGCCGGCCTGAACGGCTTCGACCAGCGCGGCATCCGCCGCCACGTCCGGCGCTTCACCACCGACCTGGTCCAGGTGGTCGGTCCGACCGGCGAGGCCGAGCTGATCTCGCAGTTCGCCGAGCACCTGCCGATGCTGGTGATGACCAAGCTGATCGGCGTCCCGGACGAGTACGGGCCGCAACTCGTTGTCGCCGCAAGGGACTTGATGAAGGGCACCGCGACGGCGATCGCCAGCAACGACTACGTGGTCACCAGTCTGCGCCGGACCGTCGCCATCAAGCGCGAGCAGCCCGGGGACGACCTGACCACCCGCCTGCTGGCACACCCGGCCGGGCTGACCGAGGACGAGGTGCTGGAGCACCTGCGGGTGGTGCTGCTGGCCGCGAACGAGACCACCGTCAACCTGATCGCCGACTCGCTGAAGATGGTGCTCACCGACCCCCGGTTCCGCGCCCACGTCTCCGGGGGGCAGATGACCCTGGGCGAGGCGCTGGACCAGGTGCTCTGGGACGCCCCTCCGATGTCCCTGGTGGCCGGCCGCTGGGCGACCGCCGACACGGAGCTGGGCGGCCAGCAGATCGCGGCCGGGGACATGCTGCTGCTCGGGCTGGCGGCGGGCAACGTCGACCCGGTGGTCCGGCCCGACCTCGCCGCACCGCTGCACGGCAACCGCTCCCACCTGTCCTTCGGCGCCGGGCCGCACGAGTGCCCGGGCCAGGACATCGGGCGGCACGTCGCCGAGGCCGGGATCGACATCCTGCTCACCCTGCTGCCGGACGTCCGGCTCGCGGTGCCGGAGGAGGAGCTGACCTGGAGCTCGGCCTGGATCTCCCGGCATCTCACCGCGCTGCCGGTGGAGTTCACTCCCCGCGACATCGAGCCGGACCCGGCCTCGGTGGCGGAGGCGGAGGCGGAGCTCGCCGTGGCCGAGCGGGCGGAGGCCGCGGCGGCCCGGGCCGGCAAGGCCGGCGGGGGCACCGAGAGCGCCGAGGACACCGACGACGCCGGGGCGTCGGAGCAGGCGGCCCCGGCCGTCCCGGCGCCGCGGCGCGGCTGGTGGGACGTGCTGAGCGGCCTGTTCCGACGCTGAGCGACCCCTGAGCGATCCCCGGGCGACGGCCCGCCTGACGACGGCGGGCCGGCCATCGGTCCGGCGTCGGTCAGCCGTCGGTCAGCCGTCGGTCAGCCGTCGGTCAGCCGTCGGTCCGGCGCCGGTACAGGGTGAAGC
>NZ_JBHUAF010000559.1:0-3950 GCF_042789895.1 Kitasatospora sp. NPDC056783 | reverse complement strand
CCGGTCGGCGGTGAGGTCGGCGAAGCGGAGCGAAGCCGTCCCGGCGCCGAGCCTGGTGAGCCGGTCGGCCCAGAAGGGCTGGTCCGCCGTCACCGGGACCGGCACGCTCGGCGCTCCCGCGCGCAGCGCCGCAGCCGCCGTGCCCGCACCCGCGTGGTGCACGACCGCCGCCATGCGCGGGAACACCCGGGCGTGCGGCAGTTCACCGACCGTCAGCACGCCGTCGCCCTCCCCGGAGATCCCGGCCCAGCCGGCCTGCACCACGCCCCGGCCCCTCGGCCACCAGGGCGCTCAGCCGCGCGCCCTGCCACGCCGCCATGCTGCCGAAGCCGATGAACACCGGAGGCGGACCGGCCCGGAGGAAGTCCTCGACCTCGGTCGGCAACTGGTAGCCGTCCGCCACGTACGGCCACCAGTTACCGACCACCCGCGCCCCGTTCCGCCAGTCGGCCGGGTGTGGCACGACATGCGGACTGAATCCGTGCGGCACCGGCCGGCCCTCCCGCTCCACCGCCCTCCGGCGGGCGGTCTGGGCCACTGCCGGGAGACCGAGCCGCGACCGCAACCGGCGTGCGGCCTCGGCGTGCAGGCGGTCGACGACCCGCTGGCCGAGCGCCCGCGCCGCCCGGTTGCCCCAGCCGCCCAGGGAGCGGCCACCCCCGACGACCGGTGGGAACTCCCTCGTCGGCGGGGTGGGTCGCAGGTAGACCCCCATGCTGGGCACGCCCATCGCCTCCGCGAGGTGCCGGCCCAACGGCGCGGTGGTGGTGCTCGGCAGGAGCAGGTCGGCTCCGGGCGCGGCGGCGTCCACGAGCCCGTCTCCCAGCTGTCCGATGAACGCGGCGGCCCGCGCGAGCAGTTCGGAGCGCCCACCGGACGACCCCGTCCGTGCTCCGCGCGGGTCGACCGGGAGCGGACGGAAGCCGAGGCCGCTGTCGGCCACCAGCTCGCGGAAGGTCTCGGGTGCCGCGAGCGCGACGTCGTGCCCCGCGTCGCGCAGGCGGGCCCCGAGCCCGGTGTGGGGAGCGACGTCACCGTGGGAGCCGGCGGCCATGACGAGGATCCTCACCCGGTCGCCTCCGGTCCGCTCGCGCCGTGCCGCTCGACGTTGGCGCCGATCGCCACGCGGAGGCAGCCGGCCAGGCCCGGGCGCTGGTCGACCGGCGGGACGACGTGGGCGAAGGCGCGGGCGTCCGCCTCGTAGTCGTCGGCGATCCGGCAGTGCGTCTCCGGCGGGCACGGCGTGAACCACCGGGTGATGTGCTGCCGGTGCTGCTCGACGAGTCCCCGCACCGCCCGGTGGCCGGCCGGCAGCCCCTCGTCGAAAGGCCTCCAGTAGTCGGCCGCGCCATTCGGCGGCCTCCGCCATCAGCTGCCGCCAGTCCTCCTCGGAGCGGGTGGCGGCACGGGCCAGCGCCTCCTGGTGGCTGTCCCGCTCGCCCCACTTGAGGTGGGCGTCGGCGGCGTAGCTGAGGTCGAAGACGATGTCCCCGAAGACCTCGAAGCGATCCTCCGGGCTCAGCTCGACCCCGGTGCGCCGCACCTCGATGGCCCGCTCGGCGACATCGACGGGCTTCTGCAACCGGGCGATCTGCTCGGCGAGGTCCTGGCGTCGCGCCAGCAGGTGTTCGAGCGCGTTGGCCTGCGGGTCCGTCAGGATGTCGGCGATCTCGTCGAGCGGGAATCCGAGCTCCCGGTAGAAGAGGACCTGCTGGAGCCTGGCGAGGTCCGCACCGTTGTAGAGCCGGTAGCCGGCCGGGCTGCGCTCACTGGGCGAGAGCAGCCCGGACCGGTCGTAGCGGCGCAGGGTCCGGATCATGACCCCGGCGAAGCCGGAGACTTGTCCCACCGACCAGCTCATGCGTCCCTCCGATCGTCCGTGCGTTCGCTGCGCCCCACCACGTGGCCTGACGTGGGGTAAGGGTCAACACGCGCAGCTCGGGAGGCTCGCTCCGGATGCCGGGAGGCGTCCGCGATCAGGTCTCGCGCTGCGGGTGGTAGGCGCTCTCGGGTATGCCGAAGGTCCAGGCGACCCCGGCGCGCGCGGTGCGGGTGGTCGGGGGGACGCGCAGCCAGTAGGTGCGGTGGGTGCCGTCCGGCTCGGGGGTGGAGTTGACCACCTCGACCATCACCACCGGCTCGTCGTCGGGCAGGACGATCCGCCAGAGCACGCCGGTCCCGTCCCGGTGAACGGGCTCGGCGCCGGAGTCCGCGAGGTAGCGCTCGTAGCCGTAGTGCTCCAGCAGGACGCGGCGCAGCTCGGCGTTCTCCTCGGTGCGGATCCGCTCGACCGTCACCTCGGCCAGGCCCGCCAGGAACTCCGACGGGACGGGCATGCCGCGCCAGGCGTACAGGGCGAAACCGTCGGCGTACTCCAGGGCCGGACCGTCCGCCCGGTCGAGCCGTCCGGCCTCGTCGCGGTGCAGGGCGGTCGGCCGTTCGCTGAGCAGGACCACGTCGCGGTACGGCCACCACCAGCCGGCTTCCAGGGCCAGCTCGGCGAGTGGTGCGACGGCGTCGGCACTCGTGCCGGCGGCCTCGAAGGCGGCGAACCACGGCGCGTCGTGCTGGCCGCGCACGGCGTCCAGCAGGGCGAGCCGAACGGTGGTGCGGCGGGCCCGGGCCGCCTCGGCCACGGCGGTGTCGGCCTCCCGGTCGACTTCGGGGGCGAGCCGGTCGAGCACGGCGTTGCGCAGCCGGTCGGCGAGCGGGGTGGTGACCGGGCCGAGTTCGCCGCCGGTGAGCGCCCAGTGGCCCGCCCATCCGGTGGCGCCGACCTGCTCGACGGCCCCGCGCCGGGCCTCCTCCCAGGGCAGGGTGCGCACGGCCTCGCGCACGCTCTGCGCGCCGGCGGCCCGCAGCTCCAGCGCCGCCTCGGTCGCGGCGAGCGGCGAGCCGAACCAGCGGACCGCCTCGGGCTCGGGCAGTCCGGCCGCCCGGTAGGCGGCCCGGACGGCACGTTCGGCCACCGTCCGGTCGCCCGCCCCGGTGGCCGCCGCGGCCGCCCGCCAGCGGGCCGTGACCCCACCCGGCCCGGGCAACTCCCGCGCGTCCGTACGGTCGCCGTGGACCTCGTCGTGGACCTCGTCGTGGATCACCGTGTCCATCCCTGCTCCGTTCCCGGTCGGGCTTCCCGCCCGCCGTCCGTTCCCGTTCCGTGCCGCGGCTCCGGCCGCGCCTCGCCCTCGTGCCCCGCCGTCGTCCGCCCCCGTACGGCGGGCGGTACGGGTGGTCAGTCGGCGACCACCCGTACCGCGCCCGGCACGTACTCGCGCTGACGGACCACCCGGTACCAGCCCTTCGGCAGCGGTATCGCCGCGTGCTCCTCGTGCACCACCCGGCCGCCCTCGGGAAGGCGCAGCCAGCCGGCGCCGAACGGCCCGCTCTCGCGGCGCAGCTCGCCGGGGCCGACGACGGCGTGCGCGTGCCCGGTGACCTCACCGAGCGCCAGCACCATCCGTCCCCGCGCGTCCCGGGGCTGCACGGCCAGCTCCGCCGCCCGCGGCGGCACCACGCTCTCCTCGACCGGCACGATCAGCACATCGCCCTGGCGGTACATCAGTCCTCCCTCGCCGTACGGCGGGACCCCGGCGGACGCCGGAACCCACGGCTCCGCCGCGCCTGCCGCGGTCACTCTCCGGAGCCAGGACCCGAACATAGAGCAAGGGTCTGACAACGCGCCCGGGCAGCGCCCCGGCCGCCGGATTGTCAGTCCCGGCTGGTAGACAGTTGTTCGGCCCAGACCTCCAAAGGAGCAGCGCATGACTGTCAACGACCACCTCGAGCGGTTCCACGGTCTTCCCGTCTTCGACTTCGTGGAGGCCTTCGAGGCTGCCGAGGAGGAGGGCGGATCCGACGCTCCCCGGCTGCCGGAGGCGGACGCGGTCGCCTGGAGGCTCAGGCTCGAGTACGAGTCCGAGGCGACGTTCGTCGAGTGCTGGGAGCAGTTC
>NZ_JBHUAF010000558.1:0-4018 GCF_042789895.1 Kitasatospora sp. NPDC056783 | reverse complement strand
ATCCGGGGTTCCGTGCTTCGACAGCCGTCCGGCTACGGTCAGTCGCCCGAGCCGGGGGTGGTCTTGGCGATCTGCATCAGGAACTCGGCGTTGCTCTTGGTCTGCTTCATCTTGTCCAGGAGCAGCTCGATCGCCTGCTGCGAGTCGAGCGCGTGCAGCACCCGGCGCAGCTTCCAGACGATGGCCAACTCCTCGCTGCCGAGCAGGATCTCCTCCTTGCGGGTGCTGGAGGCGTCCACGTCGACGGCCGGGAAGATGCGCTTGTCCGAGAGCTTGCGGTCGAGCTTGAGCTCCATGTTGCCGGTGCCCTTGAACTCCTCGAAGATCACCTCGTCCATGCGCGAGCCGGTCTCGACCAGCGCGGTGGCCAGGATGGTCAGCGAGCCGCCGTTCTCGATGTTGCGCGCGGCACCGAAGAACTTCTTCGGCGGGTACAGCGCGGTCGAGTCGACACCACCGGACAGGATGCGGCCGGAGGCCGGCGCCGCCAGGTTGTAGGCGCGGCCGAGGCGGGTGATCGAGTCCAGCAGGATGACCACGTCGTGGCCCAGCTCCACCAGGCGCTTGGCGCGCTCGATGGCCAGCTCGGCGACGGTGGTGTGGTCCTCGGCCGGGCGGTCGAAGGTCGAGGAGATGACCTCGCCCTTCACCGACCGCTGCATGTCGGTGACCTCTTCCGGACGCTCGTCGACCAGGACGACCATCAGGTGGCACTCGGGGTTGTTGTGGGTGATCGCGTTGGCGACCGCCTGCAGCACCATGGTCTTGCCGGTCTTCGGCGGCGCGACGATCAGACCGCGCTGGCCCTTGCCGATCGGAGACACCAGGTCGATGATCCGGGTGGTCAGCACGCCCGGGTCGGTCTCCAGGCGCAGCCGCTCCTGCGGGTAGAGCGGGGTGAGCTTGTTGAACTCGGGGCGGCCGCGGCCGCTCTCCGGGTCCATGCCGTTGACGGAGTCCAGCCGCACCATGGCGTTGAACTTCTCGCGGCGCTCGCCGTCGCGCGGCTGGCGCACGGCACCGGTGATGGCGTCACCCTTGCGCAGGCCGTTCTTGCGGACCTGGGCGAGCGAGACGTAGACGTCGTTCTGGCCCGGCAGGTAGCCGGAGGTGCGCACGAACGCGTAGTTGTCGAGGATGTCGAGGATGCCCGCGACCGGGATCAGGACGTCGTCCTCGCCGATCTGCGGCTCGGCCGGACCGGCCTCGAAGCCGTCGCGGCCGCGGCGGCCACGGCGGTCGCGGTAGCGCCCGCGCCGGCCACGACGGCCCTCGCCGAACTCGTCGTCGTCGTAACCGCCCTGCTGGGCCTGCGGCTGCTGGGCCTGCTGGCCCTGGCGGCCCTGCTGGTCGGCCTGGCCGCTCTGCTGCTGGCCGCCCTGCTGGGGCTGGCGGTCGGTGCGCTCACGGCGGCTGCGGCGGTCGCGGCGCGACTCGCGCCCCTCGCCCTCCTGGCCGCCCTGGGCCTCGCCGCCCTCCTGGCGCTCGGTGCGGTCGGTGCGCTCGGTGCGCTCGGTGCGGTCACCGCGCTCGCGCCGCTCACGGCGGTCACGACGGCTCTCGCGACCGTCCTCGCGGCCCTCGAAGCCGCGGGTCTCGGCCGGGCGGGCCTCGGCCTGCTTGGGCTCGGCGACCACGACGGTGGCGGCCTCGGCCTCGGCGGCCGGGGCGGCGGGAGCGGTGGGGGCACCGGCGGCCGAGGTGGCACGGCGGCGGGTGCGCTCGGTGCGCGCCGGCGCGGCGGTCTCGGCGGCGGCCTGGACCGGGATCTCGATCTGGGCCTGCGGCTCGGCGGCGGCCTCGGCGGCGGCCTTCGCGGCCTTGGTGCGGCGGGCCGGCTTCTCGGCCGGGGCCTCGGCCTCGGCCTTGGCGGCGGTGCGCTTGGCGGCCGGGGCGGTGCCACCGGCGGCGAGCAGCGGGTCCCCGCCGCTCTTCTCCTTGATGGTCTCGATCAGCTGGCTCTTGCGCATGCGCCCGGTACCGGTGATGCCAAGGTCCGCGGCGAGCTTCTGGAGCTCGGCCAGGACCATGCCGTCCAGGCCCGCGGCGGCACTGCGGCGGCGCCGCGCCGGGGCAGCGGGGGCGGCTGCGTCCGACGCGTCGGCGTCCGGGCGCATCAGATCGGTGGAGTCGCTCACTAAGGGTCCTTCCCTGGAGCGGGCGTCGGCCTGTCTGGCTCGGCGACCGGTTGTGCTGTCCTGACCAACGCTCGACTGCGTCGGTCCGAGGCGGTGATCCCTCGAATGGCGGGAGCCCGTCGAGGGAGAGCTACGAGGTGCGGTGCTTTGAAGCACGGTGGTGCTGATTGGCGCGTGGGCCGGTCGTGTGTCGACCTCCCCTGAGGGCGTAACCCCCACGCTCCCTGCGAATCCCGGGCCCCCGTCGCGTGACGGTGGCCCGCGCTCCGCCCGTCCTGGCCTCTAGGTGGGAGGCCGCGGGTGGGAGTCAGGTGCCGTGTCACGGCTTCGGGATGCGGCCGCGTGTCGCGCAGGCAGGCTGCGTACGCGCTGCGGTGGGCTCCCGGAGAATCGTCGCCCCGTGCATCGCCGGGACTCCACTGCTGTGGAGTGCTGGGATCGGGACGCGGCGCACCGAGCCCCGGAGGGCACCTGGTGCAGCAATGAGGTTAACACTACCGACCCCCTCAGACATTCCCCAGCCTCGTGCTTGCCAATCGTGTCCGTCGGGCCCGGCTCGGCAGGGTGCCGGTGCCGGGCCCCGCGCGGCCCGTTCGCGCTGCTCAGACGTCCAGCGGGAGCACGACGGCCCCGGTGCGGTCGACGTCCAGCCGGTGCGCGGCGAACGCCGGGTCGCCGCCGTGGCCGTGGTGCCCGGCGAAGGAGAGCACCTTGTCGGCGCCCGCCTCGTCGGTGAGCGCCAGGACGGTCGGACCGGCCCCGGAGATGACCGCGGGGACGCCCTCGGCGCGCAGCGCGCCGACCAGCGCGGCGCTGTCCGGCATCGCGGAGGCGCGGTAGTCCTGGTGCAGCCGGTCCTCGGTGGCGGCGAACAGCAGGTCGGGGCGCCTGGTGAGCGCCTCCACCAGCAGTGCGGAGCGGCCGGCGTTGACGGCGGCGTCGGCCAGCGGGACGGTCTTCGGCAGCAGTCCGCGCGCGGTCTCGGTGAGCACCTCACCGGCCGGCACGAACACCACCGGGACGACCTGCTCGGACGGCTCCAGCGCCACCGCCCTGGCCGACTCCTCGTCGGTCCAGGCGATGGTGAAGTTGCCGCGCAGGCAGGCCGCGACGTTGTCCGGGTGGCCCTCCAGCTCGGAGGCGAGGGCCAGCAGCGCGTCGTCGTCCAGCGCGGACGGCCCGCCGATGGTCACCGCGCGGGCGGCCACGATGCCGGCGCAGATGGCGGCCGAGGAGGACCCGAGGCCGCGGCCGTGCGGTATCCGGTTGGCGCAGACCACTTCGAGGCCGCGGGGCTGCCCGCCGAGCCGGTCGAAGGCGGCGCGCATCGAGCGGACCAGCAGGTGGCGCTCGTCGCGCGGCAGCGTCTCGGCGCCCTCACCCGCGATGTCGACGGAGAGGCCCGAGTCGGAGACCCGGACGACCACGTCGTCGTACAGACCCAGCGCGAGCCCGAAGGCGTCGAAGCCCGGGCCGAGATTGGCGCTGGTCGCGGGAACCCGGACCCGGACGGCGGCGGCACGGAACGCGGGACCGGCCATGCGGTGGACTCTCCTGGGGAAATCGGGCGGCGCGGAGCGCGTCGTCGGTGCGAGGGTGGGGAACGGACCACGGCCCCTCGGGGGCGGGCGGTCACTGGGGGTCGGCTCGGCCCGGACCCGCCGGGCCCGGGGCAGGTGCCACGCGGCCGAGGCCAGAGTATCGAAGAGAGGTTCCCCAGCGGTACACCCCGTGGGCCTTCGATCTGGTGTGTTGCCGCTTCTGGCCGGAATGCGCACCCCCCTCCGTCGAAGAGGGGGGCGGAAACGGATCGCAAAGCGAAGCTCGATTGACACGAAAGTGTCAGTGGCGAACTTCGACGGGCCGGCCCCGCGGAGGGC
>NZ_JBHUAF010000557.1:0-4032 GCF_042789895.1 Kitasatospora sp. NPDC056783 | reverse complement strand
CGCCCCACCCGCGACCAGGTCCCACAACTCCTGCGCCGACCCCACCCCACCCGGATACCGGGCCCCCAGCCCCACCACGACCACCGGATCATCCGACACCGGCACCCCGACCGGCACGGGCGCGACCGTCCGGCGCTCCTGGCCGAGAACCACCTCACGCAGGTACTCGGCCAGCCGGGCCGGGGTCGGGTGGTCGAAGACCATCGTCGCCGACAGCCTGGTCCCGACCGCCGTGGAGAGCCGGTTGCGCAGTTCCACCGCGGTGAGCGAGTCGAAGCCCAGGTCCTTGAAGGCTCGGTCGGCGCCGACGGCCGCGGTGTCGCCGCGCCCCAGCACGGCCGAGGCGTGGGTGCTGACCAGATCGAGCAGGATCTCGCGTTGCCGGGCCTCGGGGAGCGATCCCAGCCGGCCCGCCAGTCCGGTGGTCCGCACCGGTTTGCGGGCGCGTGCCAGCGCGCGCAGCACCGGCCGGTCGCCCAGCGCGGACACCTTGAGCCGGGCCGCGACCACCGCCGGTTCCGCGCTGTCCAGGCCCCCGTCGAACAGCCCGAGTCCGTAGTCGGTCGCCATCGGCAGCAGCCCCGCGCGGGCGAGGCGTTCACCGTCGGCCTCGGACATCCGCCCGGTCAGCCCGCTGGCCTCGGCCCAGTGGCCCCAGGCCAGCGACACCCCCGGCAGTCCGAGTGCTCGCCGGTACGCGGCCAGGCCGTCGAGGTACGCGTTCGCCGCGGCGTAGTTCGCCTGCCCGGGGCTGCCGAGCGTCCCGGCCGCCGAGGAGAAGAGGACGAACGCCGTCAGGTCCCGTCCCCGGGTGAGTTCGTGCAGGTTCCACGCCGCCCGAGCCTTGGGCTCCCAGACCGCCGCGAGACGCTCCGGGGTCAGGGACGCGACCACGGCATCGTCGAGCACACCCGCCGCGTGCACGACCGCGGTCAGCGGACGCTCCGCCGGGATCGCGTCCAGCACGGCCGCCAGCGCGTCCCGGTCGGCCACGTCACAGGCCGCCACCGTCACCTCCGCGCCCAGCCCCTCCAGTTCCCCGCGCAACGCCGCCCCGCCACCCCGACGGCTGACCAGCAGCAGATGCCGCACACCCCGCTCCGCCACCAGATGCCGGGCCACCAGGCCCCCCAGCGTCCCCGTACCACCGGTGATCAGCACCGTGCCCTCGGGGCCGACCGGCTGGGGAACCGTGAGAACGATCTTCCCGACGTGAGCGGCCCGGCTCATGAACCGGAAGGCGTCCCGCGCGCGGCGGACGTCCCAGGTGGTGAGTGGTGGCAGCCGCAGCTCGCCGGCGCCGAGCAGCCGGACGGCCTCGGCCAGGATCTCCCCCAGCCGCTCCGGTCCCGCGTCGGCCAGGTCGAAGGCCAGCACGCCGGGCCTGATGTCCGCCTTGCCCATCTCCACGAACCGCCCGCCGGGTGCGAGCAGCCCCAAGGAGGCGTCCAGGAACTCGCCGGACAGCGAGTTCAGCACCACGTCGAAGGGTCCGAACCGGTCGGCGAACTCCAGGGTGCGGGACGAGGCGATGTGGTCCTCGTCCAGCCCCAGGGCGCGCAGCGCGTCCCACTTGGCCGGGCCGGCGGTGGCGAACACCTCCGCCCCGAGCCGCCGGGCCAGCTGGATCGCCGCCATGCCGACACCGCCGGTGCCGGCGTGGATCAGCACCCGGTCACCGGCCTTCAGCCCGCCCAGGTCGCGCAGGCCGTACCAGGCGGTCAGGAACGCGATCGGCACGGAGGCGGCCTGGGTGAACGTCCACTCGTCGGGGATGCGCACCAGCACCCTGTGGTCGGCGACGGCGACCCGGCCGAACGCGCCGGGCAGCAGCCCTGCGACCCGGTCACCCGGCCGCAGCCCGGTGACCTCGGCGCCGACCTCGGTGACGACGCCCGCGCCCTCGCTGCCGAGCAGCGCCGGGTCCGGGTAGACGCCGAGGGCGATCAGCACGTCCCGGAAGTTCAGGCCGGCCGCCCGCACGGCGACGCGCACCTCCCGGGGCCCGGGCGGGGCCTGCTCGTACGGCAGGAAGGCGAGGTCGTCCAGGCTGCCCGTGTCCGGCCGCGTCAGCCGTCCGTCGAACGCCTCCGGTGCGGAGCGCACGAGCCGGGGCGCGTAGACGGCCCCCCGGCGCACCGCCACCTGGTCCTCGTCGCCGACCGACAGGCCGTCGGGCAGCTCGTCGGCGTCGACGAGCACGAACCGGCCGGGGTGTTCGGACTGCGCGGACCGGACCAGGCCCCAGACGGCCGAGGCGTCCGGGTCGCTCACCCGGTCACCGGGAACGACGGCGACCGCGCCCCGGGTGCGCACCACGAGCCGTTCGCCGGGCCCGGCCAGGAAGTCCTGGACGGCCGTCAGCGCCTCGGCGACCGAGCCGGGCGAGACGACGGCGTCGCCGAGCGCGCCTTCGCCGGGGGGCAGCGGAATCCAGTCGAGGGCGTACAGCGGGCCGCGCTCGGCCATCGGGCGGGTGGTCAGCGCCTCGATGGTCGCCACGGGCTCGCCGGACCGGTCCGCCAGGTGGACGGCGTACGTGCCGGGGCGCACCACCGTCAGCCGCACGCGCGCGGAGGTCACGCCGGTGCGGTGGACCGCGATCCCGCCCAGCGAGAACGGCAGCCGCACGTCGCCTTCCGTGCCGGACAGCAGCGCCAGTGGTTGCAGGGCGGCGTCCAGCAGGGCCGGATGGACGGAGAACCGGGCCGCGTCCGGCACGGTGACCTCGGCGAACACCTCGGCGCCGCGGCGCCACACCGCCTGCACGGCCTGGAAGGCCGGCCCGTACTCGTAGCCCGCCGCGGCGAGCGTGTCGTAGAGCCCGGTGACCGGTTCCGCGCCGGCCGGCGGCCAGTGCGTCAGCTCCTGCCCGGCCACGGCCCGCCCGGCCACAGGCTGCCCGCTCACCGTGCCGGTGGCGTGCCGCACCCAGCCGTCCGTACGGGAGCGGACGTCGACCGTGCGGCGGCCGGTCTCGTCCGGTTCGCCGACGACGACCTGCACGTCCACCGCACCGTCGGCGGGCACCGTCAGCGGCGCTTCCAGGACCAGTTCCTCGACGGCCGCCCCGACCGCGTGCACCACCAGTTCCACGAACGCCGTCGCGGGCAGCAGGACCGTTCCCAGGACGGAGTGGTCCGCGAGCCAGGGGTGGGTGGCCAGGGAGAGCCGGCCCGTCAGGACCCGTTGCTCGCCCACCTCGACGGCGGCGCCGAGCAGTGGGTGGTCCACCGGGTCGAGCCCGGCCGCGGACACGTCTCCCGCGCCTGCGGCGAGCCAGAACCGCGTCCGCTGGAAGGGGTAGGTGGGCAGCGCCACCGGCTCCCCTTCGGGGAACGGCCACCGCACCGGCACACCGGCGACGAACAGCCGCGCCGCGGCGGCCAGGAACTCGGCCGGGGTGCCGTGGTCGCGACGCAGTGTCCCGGTCACCACACCCGCCTCGTACTCCTCCAGCGCGGGCGTGAGCACCGGGTGCGGGCTGATCTCGACGAAGACCGGGTCGCGGCCCGAGGCGAGCAGCAGCCGGACGGTCCGGTCGAACAGCACGGTTTCGCGGAGGTTGCGGTACCAGTAGCCGGCGTCGAGGGCGGAGGTGTCGATCTCCTCGCCGGTCACCGTGGAGTAGAAGGGGACGTCCGCGGTCCTCGGTTCGATCCCGGCGAGGTCGGTGAGCAGCTGCTCGCGGACCGCCTCGACCTGGGCGGAGTGGGCGGCGTAGTCGACGGGCAGGCGGCGGGCGCGGACGCCGTCGGCCTCACAGGCCGCCAGCAGTTCGTCCAGCGCGTCCAGATCACCCGATACCACCACGCTGTCGGCCGAGTTGACCACCGCCACCGTCAGCCGGCCGTCCCAGCGGGCCACGAACTCGGCGGCCCGCTCCTGCCCGAGGCCGACCGAGACCATCCCGCCCTGGCCCGCCAGGGCGACGAGCGCCTTGCTGCGCAGGGCCACCACCTTCGCGGCGTCCTCCAGGGACAACGCGCCGGCCACGTACGCCGCCGCGATCTCCCCCTGTGAGTGCCCGAC
>NZ_JBHUAF010000556.1:0-4072 GCF_042789895.1 Kitasatospora sp. NPDC056783 | reverse complement strand
CTTCCGGATCGTGCCGGAAGGGAGGGCCCGGGCGCTCACGCCACCGAGGGCAACGGAGGGTCGACCGCCAGCGGCTCGGTGGAGCGGGCCCGGTGCTGGGCCGCCCAGGCGACCAGGGCCACCGTGCAGGCGTGGTCCAGATGGCGCAGCCCGGTCCAGTCCAGCTCCACCGGCCGGTCCCCCGGCAGCCGTTCCAGGGTGTCCAGCAGCCGGGGCAGCCGCAGGAAGGTGGCGTTGCCGCTCAGCCGGACCCGGTGCAGCGGCTGCCCGGTCGGCCGCGCCTGCTCCTCCACCGCGATCTGGAGCTGCGAGGTCTGCCAGGCCGACTTGGCCACCGCCAGGCCGATGCCGATCAGCACTCCGTCGAACAGGTCGGTGGCGATGATCGCGCCGGCCGTCACCGCCAGCACCACCGCCTCGCCCAGGTGTCCGCGGCAGAGTGCGACGATCCGGCGCAGCGGCACCAGCTTGGCGCCGGCGTGCACCAGCACCGCGGCCAGCGCGGTGAGCGGGACGAGCCCGAGCACGCCGGGCAGCAGCGCGGTGAACAGCAGCAGCCAGCCGCCGTGCAGGACGCGGGAGGCCTTGGTGCGCGCCCCGGCCTGGACGTTGGTGGCGCTGCGCACGATCACGGCGGTCATCGGCAGCGCGCCGAGCAGTCCGCAGACGGCGTTGCCGATGCCCTGGGCGGTGAGTTCGCGGTCGTAGTCGGTGCGCGGGCCGTGGTGCATCCGGTCGACGGCGGCGGCGCTGAACAGCGTCTCGGCGGAGGCGATCAGGGCGAAGGCGACGACCGTGCCGATCCCGGCGGTGCCGGCCAGCGAGGCCAGCGTGTCCCGCTCGGGCAGGCGCACCACGTCGAGCAGTCCGGCCACGTGGATCCGGGCCACCGGCAGGTCGACGACGGCGGTGACGGCGGCGGCCAGGCCGACGGCGGCCAGCGGGGCGGGGACGGCGCGGGCGGCGCGGTCCGGCAGGTACTTCCAGGCGATCAGGATCAGCAGGGTGCCGGCGCCGAGGGCGACCGCGCTCGGGTTCGCGGCGGCGGTCAGCACGTCCCACAGCAGTGCGGGCAGGCCGGCGATCTTCTCCGGGCCGGTGGCGGGGGCGCGGCGGTCGGCGAGCGCGTAGAGCTGGCCGAACACCAGGGTCAGTCCGATGCCGGCCAGCATGCCGTGGACCACCGAGGCCGACATGGCCCGGAACCAGCGGCCGAGCCGCAGGGCGCCCATCGCCAGCTGGAGCAGGCCGGTGCCGAGCACCAGCAGGCCCAGCGCGCCGACGCCGAAGCGCTGGACGGCGTCGGCCACCAGGACGGTCAGTCCGGCGGCGGGCCCGCTGACCTGGAGGCTGCTGCCGGGCAGCAGTCCGGTCACCAGCCCGCCGACGATGCCGGTGACCAGCCCGAGCTCGGCCGGGACGCCGCTGGCGACGGCCACCCCGACGCACAGCGGGAGGGCGACCAGGAACACCACCAGCGAGGCCGGCAGGTCGTGGCGCCAGGGGACGGCGCGCAGCACGGCGGCCGGGGTGCGGGGCCGGGCCGACGGGCCGGGCTCGCGGAGGGGGCCCGGTGGGCTGTCGCTCCGGTGCGGCGGCGGGTTCACCCGGTCACCGCCAGGGACGGGGCAGAGGTGGAACAGCGCATGGGGACGTTCCTTCCGCGCGCCCGCCGCGGCGGGCGCGCCGTTGCACGGGTGGGGAGCGGAGGGACGGTGGGGAGCCGAGGAAGGGGGCGGGACCGCCGGAGCGCGGCGACCGCGGTACGGCCGCGGGTCCGGTCGGACCTGAGCGCGGCGGCGGGTGTCGGGTCGGAGCGGCCGGGGGTGCGTCCCTCGCTCGGATGCGGCGGACCGGGCACGCCGGTCCTGGGCGGGACCGGCCCCGGTGCTCCCCCGAGTCCGGACGACCCCGAATCCCCCTGCCGCGGCCTCGGTTGGACGGTACGGGCCCGGCGTGCCACCGACGGTACCCAGGAGCGCGGGGCGGGCCCACCCGTGGCACCGCCCCTTCACCGGCACTGCACACCGGCTGCGCTTTCCGGCGCGGAGCGTCCGCTTCCTCCGGTACACCCGCGCGATCGACGTTCTGGCGTTCGATTCCAGGCTCTCCGGCCCCCCGCGAGGACTTCCACATTCTGTTGAAATCCCCTTGACGCCCCACCGCGCCCCGACCTACTTTGTTTCCGCATACAGAAACCAATATTCCGTATGGTGGAATTCGAGAGATGAGCCCTCCGAGCCACCGCGGGCCGACGCAGGAGAGATCCGATGCCTCGTATGACAGCCGCCCGCGCGGCCGTGGAGATCCTCAAACTCGAAGGCGTCGACGTCGCGTTCGGCGTGCCGGGCGCGGCGATCAACCCGTTCTACGCCGCGCTCAAGGCCTCCGGAGGGATCAGCCACACCCTGGCCCGGCACGTCGAGGGCGCCTCCCACATGGCCGAGGGCTACACCCGCGCCGCGGCCGGCAACATCGGGGTCTGCGTCGGCACCTCCGGGCCGGCCGGCACCGACATGATCACCGGCCTGTACTCGGCGATCGCCGACTCCGTCCCGATCCTCTGCGTCACCGGGCAGGCCCCCGTCGCCCGGCTGCACAAGGAGGACTTCCAGGCCGTCGACATCGCCTCGATCGCCCGGCCCGTCACCAAGGCCGCCACCACCGTGCTGGAGGCCGCACAGGTCCCCGGGGTGTTCCAGCAGGCCTTCCACCTGATGCGCTCCGGCCGCCCCGGCCCGGTCCTGATCGACCTGCCGATCGACGTCCAGCTGACCAAGATCGACTTCGACCCGGAGGCCTACCAGCCGCTCCCGGTCTACAAGCCCGCCGCCAACCGCACCCAGATCGAGAAGGCCGTCGCCCTGCTCCAGGCCTCCGAGCGCCCGCTGATCGTCGCGGGCGGCGGCGTGATCAACGCCGACGCCGCCGACCTGCTGCTGGAGTTCGCCGAACTCACCGGCGTCCCGGTGGTCCCGACCCTGATGGGCTGGGGCACCGTCCCGGACGACCACCCGCTGAACGCCGGCCTGGTCGGCCTCCAGACCTCGCACCGCTACGGCAACGAGACCTTCCTCGCCTCCGACTTCGTCCTCGGCATCGGCAACCGCTGGGCCAACCGGCACACCGGCGGCCTGGACGTCTACACCGCGGGCCGCACCTTCGTCCACGTCGACGTCGAACCCACCCAGCTCGGCCGGATCTTCGCCCCGGACCTCGGCATCGCCTCCGACGCCGGGGCCGCGCTGGAGCTGTTCGTCGAGGTGGCGCGCGAACTGCGGGAGGCCGGCACGCTCAAGGACCGTACCGCCTGGGCCGCCACCGCCCAGGAGCGCAGGGCCCGGCTCCAGCGCCGCACCCACTTCGACGACGTGCCGATCAAGCCGCAGCGGGTGTACGAGGAGATGAACCGGGCCTTCGGTCCGGAGACCCGCTACGTCACCACCATCGGCCTGTCCCAGATCGCCGGCGCCCAGCTGCTGCACGTCTACCGGCCGCGGCACTGGATCAACTGCGGCCAGGCCGGCCCGCTCGGCTGGACCGTCCCGGCCGCGCTGGGCGTCGCCACCGCCGACCCCGGGGGCCAGGTCGTCGCGCTCTCCGGCGACTACGACTTCCAGTTCATGATCGAGGAGCTGGCCGTCGGCGCCCAGCACCGCATCCCGTACGTCCACGTGCTGGTGAACAACTCCTACCTGGGGCTGATCCGCCAGGCGCAGCGCACCTTCGACATCGACTTCCAGGTCAAGCTGGAGTTCGAGAACATCAACGCGCCGGAACTGGGCGTCTACGGCGTGGACCACGTCAAGGTCGTCGAGGGCCTGGGCTGCAAGGCGATCCGGGTCACCGAGCCGGAGGGCCTGCTGCCCGCCTTCGAGGAGGCCAAGAAGCTGGCCGCCGAGTTCCGCGTCCCGGTGGTGGTCGAGGCGATCCTGGAACGGGTCACCGACATCTCGATGAGCGGCAGCGACATCGACAAGGTCAGCGAGTTCGAGGAGTTGGCCACCCTTCCCGAGCACGCCCCGACGGCGGTCAGGCCGCTGACGCCCTGACCGGTCGCACACTCCGGGCG
>NZ_JBHUAF010000555.1:0-4073 GCF_042789895.1 Kitasatospora sp. NPDC056783 | reverse complement strand
CCGGGACATTGTGCTGGCCGGAGGCCCCGTGGGACAGCCCCACAGGTGGCGGGTGGCCGCTGCACCCGGCGACTACATCGGAAGGATGACGGTGCGCCAGGGTCCGCCGGGCGCGGTAGCGGGGTTGCCCCGGGCGGCGGACGCGGGCGCCCGCCGCCCGTTCGTACCTTCGTCCTCGTCAGCGGGCCCCCTCTTTCGGGGCCCGGGTGGAGGACGACGAGGAGCGGGGACATGAGCGGCGATCCGGTGATCGAACTGAGCGGCGTGAGCCGTCACTACGAGGGCGCCCGGGCGGCGCTGGACGAGGTCACGCTGAGCGTGCGGGCGGGGGAGTCGGTGGCCGTGCTCGGCCCGTCCGGCAGCGGGAAGTCCACCCTGCTGAACCTGGTCGCCGGGCTGGACCGGCCGAGCGCCGGGACGGTCACCGTGGCCGGGGTACGGGTGGACCGGCTGGGCGAGGCGGCCTCGGCCCGCTACCGGCGCGGCACGATCGGGATGGTGTTCCAGTTCTTCAACCTGCTGGACGACCTCACCGTGGCCGACAACGTGGTGCTGGCCGGTGAGCTGGCCGGCGTCCCGCGCGCCGAGGCCCGGCGCCGGGCGGCCGAACTGCTGGAGGCGCTCGGCATCGACCGGCACACCCGCGCCCACCCGGGCCGGCTGTCCGGCGGCGAGCGCCAGCGCGTGGCGGTGGCACGGGCGTTGATGAACCGGCCGACGCTGCTGCTGGCGGACGAGCCGACCGGTGCGCTGGACTCGGCCTCCGGCGAGGACGTCAAGGAGCTGTTCCGGGACCTGCACGAGGACGGGCAGACCGTCCTGATCGTCACCCACGACCTGGCGCTGGCCGAGGACTGCGCCACCCGCACGGTCCGGATGCGGGACGGCCGGATCGAGGCGGACTCGGCGGTGGCGGCATGAGCGCGCTCGGCCGGGTCGTACGGGCAGGGGTGCGCAGGCGCCGGACGCAGTCCGTCGCGGTCGGCCTGGCCGCGCTGGTGGCGACCACCTGCTCCGTCCTCGGCGGCTCGCTGCTGGTCGCCTCCCAGGCCCCCTTCGACCAGGCCTTCGACGACCAGCGCGGCGCCCACCTCACCGCACGGTTCGACGCGGCCGGGGTGAGCGCCGACCAGCTCGTCGCGACGGCCCACGCCCCCGGGGTGACGGCCGCGGCCGGGCCGTACCGGACCGTGACCGTCGACCCCGAGCCCGGCCCCGGCCTGGACCTGCCGCCCGGGGTGACGATGGCGCCGATGGCCGTCACCGGACGCGCCGAGGCCGCCCCGGGGATCGACAACGTCACCATGATCCAAGGGAGTTGGCCGCAGCGGCCGGGCGAGGTGGTGATCGAGGCCGGGTACGCCGACAAACCCCGGGAGCTCGGCGGCAGCCTGCGCCTGCCCGGCCTGCCGGGCGCCCCGGCCCTGAAAGTCGTCGGCTTCGCCCGCTCCGTCAGCCGGACCTCGGACGCCTGGGTGACCCCGGACGGTCTGGCCGCCCTCGCCGCGCCCGGCTCCAACCCCGGCTCCAACCCCGGCTCCGACTCCGGCACTGGCTCCGGCTCCGGCTCCGGTTACGAGATGCTCTACCGGTTCACGGACGCCGGCAGCGCCGCGGCGATGGCCGCCGGCCGGGCCGTGGTCGTCTCCGCCGCTCCCGCCGGGGCGCTCACCGGCGCGCAGTCCTGGCTCACCGCCAAGCAGGGCTCGGACCGCAACACCGCGCTGTTCCTGCCCTTCATGGTGGCCTTCGGCCTGCTCGGCATGGCGATGTCGGTGCTGGTCGCGGGCAACGTGGTGGCCGGCGCGGTCGGCACCGCCACCCGGCGGATCGGCGTGCTCAAGGCGCTCGGCTGCACCCCCGCCCAGGTGGTGCGGGCGTACGTCGCCCAGGCGCTGGTCCCGGCCGGTGCCGGCACCCTGCTCGGGGTGGTCACCGGCAACCTGCTGACCATTCCGGTGCTCGCCACCACCGGCTCGCTGTACGGCACCGACACCTCCGGCCTCGCCCCCTGGGTGGACGTCGCGGTGGCGGGCGGCACCCTGGCCGCCGTCGCGCTGGTCGCCTGGGCGGCCGCGGCCAGGGCCGGCCGGCTGCGCACGGTGGACGCGCTCGCCGTCGGCCGGACCGGAGGGGGCACCCGTCGGGACGCCTTCGCGGCCCGCGCCGCCGCGCTGGCCGTCCGGTTGCCGCTGCCCCGCCCGCTGAGCCTCGGCCTCGCCCAGCCCTTCGCCCGCCCGGCCCGGGCCGCCGGGATGTTCGCCGCGGTGCTGTTCGGCACGACGGCGGCGGTCTTCGCGGTGGGCATGGGCGGGACGATGGGCTGGGTGCAGGAGGCGAAGTCGCACGCCGCCGGGGACGTGGTGGTGCACCCGGCGTGGCCGGCCGGCCCGCCCGGGGCCGCACCGACGGACCGGCCCGTCCCGGCCGACCGGGCCACCGTCACCGCCGCGCTGGACGCCCAGCCGGGCACCGCCCGGTACTTCGGCACCGGCACCGAGGACGTCACCGTCCCCGGCGTGGCGGGCAGCACCCTGGTGACGGCCTTCGACGGCGACTCCTCCTGGGCGGGCTACAAGCTGGTCTCCGGGCGCTGGTACCAGGGCCCGGGCGAGGCCGTCGCCCCGGCCACCTTCCTGACCGAGGCCTCGGTCGCGCTCGGCGACCGGGTGACCTTCACGACCCACGGCCGGGCCGTCACCGTCCGGATCGTCGGCGAGGTCTTCGACCCGCACGTGCAGACCGACGAACTCTTCGTCGACGCCGTGAACTACCCGGCGGGGACGGCGCCGCGGCCGGACACCTGGACCGTCCGGCTGAAGCCCGGCACCGACCGGGCCGCCTACGCCGGGGCCCTCGACGGCGCCCTCGCCCCAGCGCGCATGACCGCCGACACCGGCGGGCCGCGCGGCTCCAGCGGCGGGATCGCCGCGCTGAACTCGCTCACCGCCACCCTGACCGCGCTGCTGCTCGTGGTCGCCGGGCTCGGGGTGTTCAACACCGTCGTCCTGGAGGTCCGTGAGCGCGCCCGGGACACGGGCGTCACCAAGGCGCTCGGCATGACCCCGGCACAGGCCGTGGGCGTGGTCCTCGCCTCGGTGGTCCCGGCCGGGGCGGTCGGCGGCCTGGCCGGCCTGCCGCTGGGGCTGCTGCTGCACGCTCTGACGGTGCCCGCGATGGGGCGCGGCGCCGGGCTGAACTTCCCCGCCTCCGCGCTGGACGTGTTCGGCACCCCGGTGCTGGTCCTGCTCGCCCTCGGCGGGGTGCTGATCGCCCTGCTCGGCGCCCTGCTCCCGGCCGTACGGGCGGCGCGGGCGCGCACGGTGGACGCGCTGCGGGCGGAATGACGGGGTGGCGTGATGCGGGCGGAGTGATGCGGGCGGCGTGACGGGGCCGGAACGGCGGGGCGGGGCACGCACGCCCCGCCCACTCCTGTCTGCCGCGCGTGCGCTCAGGAGCCCTGGTCCGTCGCCTCCTCCGCCTTCTTCTCGGCCGCCCGCACCTGTTCGGCGAAGGTGTGCTCGTCGATCCGCTCGACCGAGGCCCCGTGCCGGGCGGCCAGCTCGTCCGCCGGGTCGGGGGAGGCCTCCCGGACCTCCAGGGCGAGCAGCGCCCCGCCGTCCGGCACCCGGGGCGAGAGCACGATCAGCGCGGCTCCGGCCTCGCCCGCGAAGTGCTCCTCGGCCGCGTTGCCGAGCGCCGCGCCCGCCGCGAAGCCGAGGAACGCGCCCACCGGCCCGCCGAGCATTCCGACCAGGGCGCCCAGCAGCCCCGAGCCGACGGTGGCCACGCCCGCGCCCCGGCCGAAGGTGTCCTTCGCCTCCAGCAGGCCTTCGGCGCTGCGCTCCAGGACCGCCGCGAACCGCAGGCCGGGCAGGCGCTGCGCCTCGTCGAAGGCCGGGCGCCAGCCGTCGGCGTCGGGGAAGGTCAGCAGGACGACGTGGTGCTGGTCGCTCATCGCACTCCGATCGGGACGGCGGCGCTCGGGTCTCCATCGTCACCTCCGGTGCCCGCCTCGGCCACAGGAGGCGTACGGGCCCGCGCGCGGGCCGGGCCTGCCCGCCGAGGGGGCC
>NZ_JBHUAF010000554.1:0-4080 GCF_042789895.1 Kitasatospora sp. NPDC056783 | reverse complement strand
ACCGGTCTGGAGCGCCGCCCCGTGCGGCACCCCCGGCTGCGGACGCACACCCGCCGGATCGGCCGGTGAGGCGCGCGGCCGGTCGCCCGGGAGTCCTCGGGTCTCCCGGGCCCTGGAACCGGCAATTCATAAGATGATCTGACTGTCACTCGACCGGCGGCGCATGTTCCAGGTGTGAAGCCCGCCGGAATTGAGAACATGAGCGTCATGTGACCGTTCTGTCACGTGATGGGATGATTCATCGGACCCCCCGCCACCCCTCCCGGCGCCGACGTCCACCCGTACGCCGAGCACCCCCGAGGCCGCACCGTCCGACGCCGTCCCCTCCGGACCCGTCAGAAGGGGACGTCCCGTGGCGCGCAGGCTCCTGCCGACCCTCCTGCTGTCCCTCACCGCCGTGCTCGGGCTGCTCCCCGCCGCCCGGGCCGTCCCGGCGGCCCCGGCGGACCCCGGACCCACGGCCGGCCCGGCCGGCGGCGAGGAGGCGTACCCGGCCACCGAGGAGATCGACCGGGCCCGAGCCGAGGCCGACGGCAAGGCGTCCTCGGTGGCCGCCCTGGAAGCCGCGCTCACCGCGGCCCGGGCCGAGCTGGAGCAGGCCGGGCGCGCCACCGAACGGGCCGTCGAGGCCTACAACGGCGCCCGGCTCGCGTTCGCCCGGGCCCGTACCGAGGAGGCCGCCGCCGCGCTGCGAGCCGCCGCCGCCGAGGCCGAGCGGTCGGCCGCCG
Organism: Kitasatospora sp. NPDC056783; assembly: GCF_042789895.1. Taxonomy (NCBI): domain Bacteria; kingdom Bacillati; phylum Actinomycetota; class Actinomycetes; order Kitasatosporales; family Streptomycetaceae; genus Kitasatospora; species Kitasatospora sp. NPDC056783. Next base: position 3,352 of record NZ_JBHUAF010000554.1, on the reverse strand, counting down.
CCGAGGACGCGGCCCGGCTCGCCGCCGAGACGTACCGGCAGGGCGCGGGCGCCGAACTGTCCGCCCTCAACGCGCTGCTCGGCGCCCACGGCCCGCGCGAGGCGGGCGACCGCGCCGCCGCGATCGGCCAGGTCAGCCAGCGCACCCGGCAGATCCTGGACGCCGCCACCACCACGGCCGCCGCCGCCCGCACCTCCTCCGCCGCCGCCCGTACCGCCGCCGAGGCGGCCGGGAAGGCCGCCGCCGAGGTCGGCGCGGCCAAGCTCCGGGCGGAACAGCGGCTGGCCGCCCAGCAGAACGAGGTGGCCGCCGCCGACCGGCACCGCGAGCAGCTGCTCGCCGAGCTGGCCGTCGCCCGGGACACCACCGTCGAGCTGGAGCGCGAACGCGGCGAGGCGCTGGAGGCGATCGCCGCCCGCGAGGCCGAGGCGGCCGCCCGCGCCGCCGCCGAACAGGCCGCCCGGGAAGCGGAGGAGGCCGCCGCCAAGGCCGCGCAGGCCCCGCCGCCGCCCGACACCCGCCCGTGGTCCGCCGAAGGCGCGGCCGCCGCGGTCGCCTTCGCCAAGTCCAAGATCGGCCTGCCCTACGTCTGGGGTGGCGAGGGCCCGGGCGGCTACGACTGCTCCGGGCTGACCATGATGGCCTGGCGCGAGGGCGGTCGGCGGCTCAACCACTTCGCCGCCGACCAGTACGCCGAGAGCACCCCCGTCGGCTACCGCGACCTGCGCCCCGGCGACCTGGTCTTCTGGAGCGACACCGGGCGCGCCGCCGACATCTTCCACGTCGGGCTGTACATCGGCGACGACCAGATGATCGAGGCGCCGCGGGCGGGCAAGCCGATCAAGCAGGCCAGCCTCTGGATCATGGGCAGGCCGAACTTCTACGCCCGGCCGTGAGGCCGGCAGGACGATGTCCCCGGGCCGGTGTTCCGTCCCGGGGCCTTCGCGTCGGTCGCGGCCTGTTCAGCGCCCGCCGGTCAGCTCGCAGGTCAGCCCACCGGGCAGGCGGCTCCGTGCGGCTACCGGTAGCTCAGGGCGTCCAGCGCCGCACGGCTCGCGCGCAGCCGCACGAAGGTCCAGCCCCAGAGCGCGGCGAGCGGCAGGGCCACCAGGATCGCCGCGACCGCGCCGCCGATCCGGCCGATCGCCTCGGAGTCGCAGACCTCCTGGAGGTGGAAGCTCTTCGGCTCGTAGAAGGCCGGCGCGTCGCAGGTCCCGTTGCCCGGCACGAAGACCTGCCAGAGCGCCCAGAGCCAGACGGCGACGGTCAGACCGCCGACGAGCTTCGCGGCCAGGGACCAGCCCTCCGCGTCCTTCAGCTTCCGGGAGTACTCGGTCTCCATCGTTCCCCCAAAAAACGGAATCGTCCCTACCTGAACCGGCACGAGGATGCCAGCCCGCACCACCGGACGCCAATGTCAGTGGGCCCCACTAGCGTGGCCGCCCGGACCGGTGCTGCGCCGGACCGGTACCAAGGAGGAACCGTGCGGCTGAGGGATGTTCGGGCGGGGGACGTCGAGGCGTACGTCCGGATGCGCTGCGACCCGGAGATGATGGCCGAGCTGGGCGGGCCGCTGCCCCGGGACCGGGTGGAGGCACGGCTGCGCAAGGACGTGGCCGAGGTGGCCGCCGACAGCTCCTGGATCAGGATGATCGTGGCGGACGGCGCCGACGGCGACGAGGCGGCGGGCGCGATCACGCTCTGGTCGGACGAGGAGGACGGCGAGACGGTCTCCGAGATCGGCTGGATGGTGCTGCCCGAGCACCAGGGCCGCGGCCTCGCCAAGGCGGCCGTCCGCCTGGTGCTGGACGCCGCCGCCGAGGACGGCCGCTGGGGCGAGGTGCACGCCAACCCGGGGGTCACCAACGGCCCGTCCAACGGGATCTGCCGGGCGCTGGGCTTCCGGCTGCTCGGCGAGCGGGACCTGGACTTCTCCGACCGCGTCCTGCGGGTCAACCACTGGGTGGTGACGCCGGGCGAGCACCTCGGGTCGGGCACGGAATAAATCGGATGCCGCATCCCAACCGCCGCCGTACGGTGACCCCATGGGCAACAGCATCGATCACACGACCGTCGACACCGTGAGCGGGCTCCAGGTGCGGGCCGTCTCGGTGGACGAGGTGGAGGAGTGGAGCAGGGCGCTCAACTTCGGCTTCCTGCGCCCCGATGCGGGCCTCGCGTCGGATCTGCTCCGTCGGCGGTTCGAACCGGGCCGGATGCTGGCCGGCTTCGACGGCGAGCGCCAGATCGCCACCTTCCGCAGCTTCGACGCCGAACTGACCGTCCCCGGCGGGGCGGTCGTGCCGGCCGACGCCATCACCAACGTCACGGTGAGCTCCACCCACCGCCGCCGGGGCGTGCTCAGCACGATGATGCGCCGGGACCTCGCGGCCGCCGCCGAGCGCGGCAGCGCGGTCGCCATCCTGATCGCCGCCGAGTACAACATCTACGGCCGGTTCGGCTTCGGCCCGGCCACCCGGGGCGGCGGCTGGAACATCGACCTGCGCCGCAGCGGTGGTCCGCGCGAGGGCCTCCCGGGCGTTCCCGGCGGCCGGATCGACTTCGTGACCATGGCGGAACTGCGCGAGCTGGGCTCCGACCTGCACGAGCGCTGGCGCCGCACCCAGCCGGGGGCGATCGACCGCGACGCGGTCTGGTGGGAGCGCCACGTCGGCGAGATCCGGGTGCCGGGCGACGACTTCAAGGAGCCGTTCGCCGCCCTCCACCGGGACGCCGACGGCACGGTCACCGGCCTGGTGACGTACCGGATCACCAACAAGTGGGACCACGCCTGCCCCGACTGCACGCTCGTCGTGGACGAGTTCATCGCCCTCGACCTGCCCACCGCCGTCGAACTCTGGCGCCTGGTGCTGTCGGTCGACTGGGTGTCCCGGGTCGACGTGCGCAAGCTCGGCCCGAGCGACCCGCTGCCGCTGCTGCTCCAGGACCCGCGGGCCGCCACCCCGCACGAGGACAACTCCGACATGATGTGGCTCCGGCTGCTGGACGTCGAGGCCGCCTTCGCCGCCCGGACGTACGGCGCCCCCGGCCGGGTGGTGCTGGAGGTCGACGACAAGTTCGGCTACGCGTCCGGCCGTTGGGCCCTGGAAGCGGACGAGGACGGCACCGGCCGCTGCGTGCGGACCACCGATGACGCCGATATCGCCCTGGGTGCTTCGCAGTTGGGCTCTCTGTACCTGGGCGCCGAGACGGCCTCGAAGCTCGCCTCGGCCGCCCTCATCACCGAACTCCGCCCCGGCGCGGCGGCCGCTGCTGATCTGTTGCTCGGCACCTCGGCCCAGGCCTGGACCCCGACGGAGTTCTGAGGTCGCCCGGACAGGGAAGGCCGGCC
>NZ_JBHUAF010000553.1:0-4085 GCF_042789895.1 Kitasatospora sp. NPDC056783 | reverse complement strand
TCCCCACCGACGTCCCCGGCGAGTACGGCTTCGGCGACGTCGCGTACGAGCGCACCTCCTTCGCGCTGCGCGAGGAGGGCAAGGAGTGGGTCGGCACCGCGGCCGCCCTGCACGGCATCGCCGCCGGGGTCTACCTCACCCTGATGGGCCCGCACGGCATGCGCGAGATCGGCACGACGATCCTCGCCAACACCGCCTACGCCCGGCAGCGCCTGGCCCGCGTCCCCGGGGTCGAACCGGTCGAGCCCGAGGCCGTGCACTTCGCCGACTTCACCGTCCGCTACACCGGCGAACGCACCGCCGCCGAGATCGCCGAGGCCCTGCTCGCGCTCGGCCTGCACGGCGGCACCCCGGCCGCGGCCGACGAGGGCCGCTACTGCGTGACCGAGCTGCACACCCGCGCCGACATCGACCGCCTCGCCGACGCGCTCCAGGAGACCGTCAAATGACCGACAGCCGGACCGACCCGCGCATCGCCCCCAAACCCGCCCTGCGCCGCTTCCACCAGGCCCGCTGGGACGAGAAGCTCGTCTTCGAGCTGGGCACGCCCGGCGAGCGCGGCGTGCTGCCCCCGCTGCCCGAGGCCGCCGTCACCGCCGCCGTCGGCGACCCGGCCGAACGGCTGCCCGCCGCGCTGCGCCGCAGTGTGCCGCCCGCCCTGCCCGAGCTGGGCCAGCAGCAGGTGCTCCGGCACTACCTGCGGCTCTCCCAGGAGAACCTCGGCGCCGACCTCAACGTGGACGTCGGCCAGGGCACCTGCACCATGAAGTACAGCCCCAAGGTCAACGACGCCTTCGTCCGCGACCCCCGGATCGCCGCGCTGCACCCGGCCCAGGACCCGTCGACCGTCCAGGGGGTCCTCGAACTCGCCTACCGGCTGGAGCAGTTGCTCAAGGAGATCTCCGGCATGGACCGGGTCAGCCTGCAGCCCGGCGCGGGCTCCGCCGCGATCTGGACCAACGTCTCGGTGATCCGCGCCTACCACGCCGCCCACGGCGAACCGGAGCAGCGCGACGAGATCATCACCACCGCCTTCTCCCACCCCTCCAACGCCGCCTGCGCCAAGACCGCCGGCTTCCGGGTGATCACCCTGCACCCCGACGCCGACGGCTACCCCGACATCGACGCGCTGCGCGCCGCCGTCGGCCCCCGCACCGCCGCGCTGCTCATCACCAACCCCGAGGACACCGGCATCTACAACCCCCGGATCGCCGAGTTCGTCCGGATCGTCCACGAGGCCGGCGGCCTGTGCGCCTACGACCAGGCGAACGCCAACGGCATCCTCGGCATCACCCGGGCCCGCGAGGCGGGCTTCGACCTGTGCCACTTCAACCTGCACAAGACCTTCTCCACCCCGCACGCCTGCGGCGGCCCGGCGGCCGGCGCCTGCGGCGTCACCGCCGAGCTGGCGCCCTACCTGCCGCGCCCCACCGTGGAGTTCGACGGCGAGCGGTACCGCCTGGACGACGACCGGCCGGACTCGGTCGGCAAGATCCGCCCGTACCTGGGCGTGGTGCCCAACCTGGTCCGCGCCTACGCCTGGATCATGGCGCTGGGCGCCGAGGGGCTGCGCGAGGTCGCCGAGACCGCCGTGCTCAACAACAACTACCTGCTGCACCAGGTGCGGCGGATCCGCGGCGTCGGCGTCCCGTACGCCGAGGGGCGCCCCCGGGTCGAACAGGTCCGCTACAGCTGGCGGGAACTCGCCGAGGACACCGGGCTGCACAGCGAGGACCTCGGCTACCGCGCCGCCGACTACGGCACCCACTACTGGACCAGCCACCACCCCCACGTCGTCCCCGAGCCGATGACGCTGGAGCCCACCGAGTCCTACTCCCGGGCCGACCTCGACGAGTACGCGGCGATCCTGGCCGAGGTCGCCCGCGAGGCGTACGAGGACCCGGAGACCGTCCGCACCGCCCCGCACAACTCCACCGTGCACCGGATCCGGCACGAGCCGCTGGACGACCCGGCGCTCTGGTCCGTCAGCTGGCGCGCCTACCGCCGCAAGGTCCTCGGCGAGCAGCCGTGACGTCCGCACCGACGGGCGGCCGCCACCGCCCGGCCCGGCCCGGCGCCGGACCCAGGATCGGGCTGGTGGTCAACCCGGTCGCCGGCCTCGGCGGGCGGGTCGGCCTCCAGGGCAGCGATGGCACCGAGGTCCAGCGCCGGGCCCTGGCGCTCGGGGCCCGCCCCCAGTCCTTCGAGCGGGCCGTCCTGACGCTCCGCCACCTGCCGGACGACGTCGAGCTGATCACCGCCGACGGCCCGATGGGCGCCGAGGCGGCGCGGGCGGCCGGCCGTACCGCGCGCGTCGTGCACCGGCCCGCCGGAGCGGCGACCACCGCCGCCGACACCCGCGCCGCGGTGCGCGCCCTGGCCGCGGCCGGCGCCGGGCTGCTGCTGTTCTGCGGCGGCGACGGCACCGCCCGCGACGTGCTCGACGCACTCGGGCCCGAGCCGCGCCTGCCCGTGCTCGGCATCCCGGCCGGGGTCAAGATGCACTCCGCCGTGTTCGCCGTCCACCCCCGGGCCGCCGCCGAGGTCACCGCCGCCTGGGCAGCCGGCCGCGGGGTTCACCTGGAGGCCGCCGAGGTGGTGGACCGGGACGAGACCGCGCTGCGGGCCGGCCTCGTCTCCGCCCGGCTGTACGGGCGGCTGACCGTCCCGGTGCTGCCCACCCGGGTGCAGCAGCGCAAGACCGGCAGCTCCGGGGGCACCGGCCGGCATCGCCGCCGAGGTCGCCGAGCGGGTCGGCCCCGGCGGGCTGCTGATCCTTGGGCCCGGCAGCACCACCTACGCGGTGGCCACCGCGCTCGGCGCACCGGGCGCCAGCCTGACCGGGGTCGACCTGCTGCGGCTCGGCCCCGGGGGCGCCCTCGGCCCCGGCCACACCGACGGCCTGGCCACCGCCGCCCGGGTCCTGATCCGCGACGCCCGGGCCGACCAGCTGCGCGCCCTTCCCGACACCCCCTTCATCGCCCTCTCCCCGATCGGCGGACAGGGCTTCCTCCTCGGCCGCGGCAACCAGCAGCTCACCCCCGAACTGCTGCGCGCCGCGGGCCGGGAGCGGCTGCTGGTGCTCGCCACCGAGGCCAAGCTCGCCGCCCTGGCCGGCCATCCACTGCTGCTCGACACCGGCGACCCCGCCCTGGACGACGCCCTCGCCGGGCACGTCCGAGTGATCACCGGCCGCCGCTCCGGCGCCGTCTACCGCCTCTCCGTCTGACCCTGTAGAGGAGCTCCCCCATGATCGACCTGCACGGCAAGCGCGCGATCGTCACCGGCGCCGCCTCCGGCATCGGCCGGGCCACCGCCGCCCTGCTCTCCGAACTCGGCGCCGCCGTCGTCCTCCTGGACCTCGACGAAGAACGCGGCGAACAGGCCGCCGAGGAGACCGGCGGCGCCTTCGTCCGCTGCGACGTCTCCCGACGCGCCGACTGCGAACGGGCGGTGGGCACCGTGGTCGACCGACTCGGCGGCGTGGACGTGCTGTTCAACAACGCCGGCATCATCCGCCGCTCCACCGTCACCGAGATCAGCGACGAGGACTGGGACCTGGTGATGGCCGTCAACGTCCGCTCGATCATGCTGCTGAGCGGCCTCGTGGTGCCGCTGATGGCCGCGAACGGCGGCGGCAGCATCGTCAACACCGGCTCCGGCTGGGGCATCAAGGGCGGCGGCCGGGCCGTCTCCTACTGCGCCTCCAAGGGCGCCGTGGTCAACATGACCCGGGCCATGGCCATCGACCACGGGCCGGACGACATCCGGGTCAACTGCGTCTGCCCGGGCGACACCGACACCGGCATGCTCGCCGAGGAGGCCCGCCAACTCGGCGAGGACCCGGCCTCGTTCTACACCGACGCCGCCGACCGCCCGCTCGGCCGGATCGGCCGGCCCCGGGACATCGCCCAGACCGTCGCCTTCCTCGCCAGCGACGCCGCCGCCTTCGTCAGCGGCGCGGTCATCGCCGTGGACGGGGCCGGAACCGCCTGACGCTCCGAGACCGTCGACGGCCGAGGAGGACCGGGGCCACGGATGGCCGGCCGAGGCGACCGGCCAGGGACGACCGGCCGAGGCGACCC
>NZ_JBHUAF010000552.1:0-4110 GCF_042789895.1 Kitasatospora sp. NPDC056783 | reverse complement strand
TGCAGGGGGGACCCTGTGGGAGAGTAGGACGCCGCCGAACAATTATTGTGAATGAACCCCCATCCGGTTTCCGGATGGGGGTTCTTCGCGTTTCCAGGGCCTGGTGACCTATTCGTCGGACTCCGACTCGGATTCGGAGTCGGCTTGTGGCCGTTGGGCCGGTGCTTGTCCCTGGGCCTGAGCCGGCGTCTGGCTCGGAGCAGCGGAAGCGGCCGGGGCGCCGGGAGCAGCCGAAGCAACCGAGGGGGCTGGAGTGGCCGGATCGGCCTGAGGCTCCGCGGTTCCCCAGGCCGGCCGGGTGAGCCACTTGTCCGCACTGTTGGTGAGGCGGGCGACGCCCGTACCGTCCGGCCGCATGCTGTAGAGGTCGGCGCCGGAGCCCGCGGGGGCCTGGGCGAAGACGATGGACTTGCCGTCGGGCGAGTAGGCGGCCGTGCCGTAGAAGGCGTCCGAGGGGGCGGGGGTGAGGGCGCCGATGGTGCTGCCGTCGGGGTGGACGGTGTAGATGCCGCCGCCGGCGGCGTTGTCGGGGCCGGCCGGGTAGGTGGTGAAGAGGATCTGGGTGCCGTCGGGTGACCAGTTCGCGCGATCGCCGGCGCGCAGCTCCCAGGGGGTGAGCTGGCGAAGCCCAGTGCCGTCCGCGCTGACGAGGTAGATGGCGCGGCTGTTGGCGGGCTGTCCGGTCGCGCTGGTGCGGTACTCGAAGGTCAGCTGCTTTCCGTCGGGAGACCAGCTGGGGTTGCTGACCGCGCCGGAGTAGGGCTTGTCGTTGGTGAGGAAGGTGAGCCGTTGGACGTCGCTGCCCGTGGGGCTCATCAGGTAGAGGTCCGAGTACTGGATCTGGTGGTTGCCGGACGGGTCCAGGGTTCCCCAGGAGCGGCTGAAGGCGATCTGCCTGCCGTCCGGTGAGAACGCGGGGGAGCGTTCGTCCTCGTTCGCGCAGTCGGTGGTGCCGCCGTCGCAGAGCCGGTCGACCTGGTGCTCGGTGCCGCCGCCAGTGGGTACGGTCCAGAGCCGGGCGCTGCCGGTCTGCGGGTCGGTGCGGTCGAAGGCGATGGTGGAGCCGTCGGGGGACCAGTCGGGGCGGTCGTCGCGGGCCCGGGCCGGCGGCTGGGTGACCTGGTGCTGGCCGGTGCCGTCGGGGAGGAGGGTGACGATCGCGCTGGTCGTGCGGGAGGGGTCGGTGTAGGCGCGGCTGACGATCAGACCGTTGTGCGCGGTGGCCGCGGGGGCTCCGGCGGCCGCGCCGACTACCCCGGGGGTGGCCGAGGCCGGATCGGGGGTGGTGGCGGGGCTGTCCGGCCGGATCTCCGAGAGGGGGATCTCCCCGGGTTCGGCCCCGCAGCCGGTGAGCAGGGTGCCGAGAAGGAGGAGGCCCGCACCGGCGCTCGCGCGGGTGCGGGCCCTGCCCTTGGGTGACTGCCGTGTGCCGGTGATCCGTGCCATCTCCGCCTCCGAGCCTTTCGACCGCTCCGACGTGTGGCCCCCGCCGAGGATTCAGGACGAAGGCCCCTGAAAGGAGCTGTCACTGTGTCAGAAGGCGAGCGCCGACGGCCGGGCGACACGCGACGCAGCGCGCTCACTCGATCGCACGGAGTAGGTGCGGAAAGCGGAGGAAGCAGGTATGGGGAGCCGGGGGGTCAGCCCCGGGCGGCGCGGCGCTCGGCCCTGGCGAGGGCCTCCGCCTCGTCCTCGGCCTCGGCGACCTCCAGGGTGGGGGCGGTGCCGCCGAGCTGGGCGGGCAGCCACCAGGTGTCGTCCGGTCCGGAGGGCTTGCCGGGGTACTCCCGCTGGGCCCGGTCGAGCATCTCGGTCATGGCGGCGCGCAGTCGCCGGGTGACCATCACGGGCTTGTCGCCCGGTCCGAGGTGAATCGGTTCGCCGATCATGATGGTGACCGGGACGTGCCGCTTGGTGAGGGACTTCGGGCGGCCCTTCGTCCAGAGCTGCTGGGTGCCCCAGAGCACGACGGGCAGCAGCGGGGTGCCGGAGTCGGCGGCCATCCGGGCGGCGCCGGTCTTGAACTTCTTCAGCATGAACGAGCGGCTGATGGTCGCCTCGGGGAACACCCCGACGACCTCGCCGGCCTTGAGGGCGCGCACGGCGGCCTCGTACGCGGGCTGGCCGTCGGTGCGGTCCACCGGGATGTGCTTCATGCCGCGCATCAGCGGGCCCGAGATCCGGTGCTTGAAGACGTCGTCCTTGGCCATGAAGCGGGTCTTGCGCTTGCCGCCGCGGTACGCGCCGAGGCCCGCGAAGAGGAAGTCCAGGTAGCTGATGTGATTGCTGACCAGCACCGCTCCCCCCCTGGCGGGGATGTGTTCGGCGCCGATGATCTTGATCCGCACGTCGAGCGCGCGGAAGGCGGTGAGTGCGGCGCCGATCACCGGTGGGTACACGAACTCTGCCACGGTCAGTCCTGACTTCCACGGGCCGGAGCCCGGTTCGGCGGGTACCCGCGCCGTTGCGCGGGCGGTGCCGACCGGAGCACGGCACTCCGCGGCGGTCACGGGTGATACACGGAGATGATCCCCCGAACGAGTGCCTGCTGTCACCTGAGGCGTGCGGTCAAGGGATTTTTGCCGGTGTGATCTCCGTGATGAGTTCGGATGGGAACTTTTCCGTTCCCCGCGACAACGGGTTCGGGGCCGGGCGGGTGGGTCGGGCGTGCGGGCCGGAGGGTCAGGTACCGGTGGTGAGGCGGCCCTGGGCGCGCCGGAGCACGGGGTAGAGCTCGCAGCCCACGCAGTAGCCGAACGCCGCGTTGACGAAGGCGGCGGTGAACGCGGTCAGGCCGGCCAGCAGGCCGAGCCAGATCACACCGCTGTAGTAGGCGAGGGCGCCGACCGCGGTGAACACCATGCAGATGCCCTGGTCGAAGCGGAGGGTTCGTTCGTCGGCGGTCTCCGAGGGCGGCGCGAGCCGGGGGAGGACGAGGGCCTGGAAGAGCCGGACGTAGGGGGCCAGGCGTAGGCCGCCGAACGCGCCGAGCGCGAAGACCAGTGCCTGGGTGGCCAACAGGGGGCGGCTGCCGGTGTGGAGGGCGAGGACCAGGAGGACCGAGCTGAGGGCGGCGGCCAGACGGGGGCCGCGGGGGTCGGTCTGCAAAGGGGGCTCCGGGGGTCGCGACGGGCGGCGGCAGCGGCGGGGCTTCAGCGCCTTCGGCGGACGGTGGCCCGGACCTGGCCTGTGGCTCGGCGGGAGGTCGGCGGCGGTGTCGGGTGCGGATCGGAGTCCATCGGCCGATCGTACGTGGCCGGGTCCCGGTGGTCGACCGGCTTTCGGCGTCGGCCGGCGCTGCCGCAGACTGGAGGGACGGCCGGGCCGGGGTGGTCGGGTCGGGAACGGCAGGAGGCTGAGGGTGAGCACCGAGGACGGGGCAGTGCGGCTGTCGGAGGCGGAACTGGGCGGGGCGCTCGGAGCGCGGGCGACGCTGGTGCAGTTCTCGACGGCTTTCTGCCAGCCGTGTCGGGCCACCCGGCGGGTGCTCTCCGAGGTGGCCGGGATGGTCGACGGGGTCGAGCACGTCGAGGTGGACGCCGAGGAGCGGCTGGAGCTGGTCCGCCGGCTGGAGGTCCGGCGGACGCCGACCGTCCTGGTGCTGGACGGGGACGGCCGGGTGGTGCGCCGGGCGGCGGGTCAGCCGCGCACGGTGGACGTGATCGCGGCGCTGGGCCACGCGATCTGAGGTGTCCGGCCGGACGCGTTCCACCGGTTGTTCCGTCCCTGTTCCGCCCCGCCGGGTGGAGTCGGCCCCCGGCTGGGGCAGGATGGGCACAGGCGGCGGGAGCAGCCGCCCGGCATAAGCTACTGGCCAGTAGTGACCACTGCGCTACCGGCGAGTATGCTGCCAGGAAGTTCCGGACCGGCACGGGAACCCGCTGCCCGGGGCGGGTGCGTGCCGTGTTCGCGCCCGCTCGCACCGCCGCAGCCGCCGGACGAGACCAGTACAGGAGACAAGGCCGTGAGCTTGAGGATCGTTGTCTGTGTGAAGTACGTGCCGGACGCGACGGGAGACCGTCGTTTCGCGGACGATCACACCACTGACCGGGAGGGTGTGGACGGCCTCCTGTCGGAGCTGGACGAGTACGGCGTGGAGCAGGCGCTGCG
>NZ_JBHUAF010000551.1:0-4123 GCF_042789895.1 Kitasatospora sp. NPDC056783 | reverse complement strand
GACCGCCACCGGCGGTCCGCAGCCCCGAAGTCGGGTCGGAGCCGGTCAGGCCTTCGGAACGCGCACGATCAGGGCGTCGCCCTGGCCGCCGCCGCCGCACAGCGCGGCCGCGCCGACCCCGCCGCCGCGCCGCTGCAGCTCCAGCGCCAGGGACAGCACCACGCGGGCGCCGGACATCCCGATCGGGTGGCCGAGCGCGATGGCGCCGCCGTTGACGTTGACGATGTCCGAGGAGACGCCCAGGTCCTTCATGGACTGGTAGGCGACGGCCGCGAACGCCTCGTTGATCTCGATCAGGTCGAGGTCGGCGACCTCCAGGCCCTCCTTGGAGAGCGCGTGCTTGATCGCGTTGGACGGCTGCGACTGGAGCGAGTTGTCCGGGCCGGCCACGTTGCCGTGCGCCCCGATCTCGGCGATCCAGGTCAGGCCCAGCTCCTCGGCCTTGGCCTTGCTCATCACGACCACGGCGGCGGCGCCGTCGGAGATCGGCGAGGAGCTGCCGGCGGTGATCGTGCCGTCCTTGGTGAAGGCCGGGCGCAGCTTGGCCAGGCCCTCGACGGTGGTGTCCGGGCGGATGCCCTCGTCCTCGCGGAGCAGCACCGGCTCGCCCTTGCGCTGCGGGATGGCGACCGGGACGATCTCGGCCTCGAAGACCCCGTCGGCCTGCGCCTTGGCGGCCCGCTGGTGCGAGGCGGCCGCGATCTCGTCCTGCACCTCGCGCCCGATGCCCAGGCGGATGTTGTGCTTCTCGGTGGACTCGCCCATCGGGATGTTCTCGTAGGCGTCGGTGAGGCCCTCGTGGGCCATCGAGTCGAGCATCGCGATCGCGCCGTACTTGTGGCCCTCGCGGGACTTGGGCAGCAGGTGCGGGGCGTTGGTCATCGACTCCTGGCCGCCGGCCACCACGATGTCGAACTCACCGGCCCGGATCAGCTGGTCGGCCAGCGCGATGGCGTCCAGGCCGGAGAGGCAGACCTTGTTGACGGTCAGCGCCGGGACGCTCATCGGGATGCCGGCCTTGACGGCGGCCTGGCGGGCCGGGATCTGGCCGGTGCCCGCCTGGAGCACCTGCCCCATGATCACGTACTGGACCTGGTCGCCGGTGATCCCGGCCCGCTCCAGTGCCGCCTTGATCGCGACGCCGCCGAGCTCGACACCGGAGAAGCCCTTGAGGGAGCCCAGCATGCGGCCCATCGGGGTCCGCGCACCGGCGACGATCACAGAGGTGGTGTTGGTCATGGGACGGGCCCCTTCGCACGTCGTGGCCAGGTGAGGATGCGCTCAATGTACTGACCTGTTACCCGCCCGTCACCGGAGCGACGGTGTGATCGAGCGCACTGGCACCATCCAGTCAACACCGTGCCGACCCGGTCCGGGTGAACCGCCCGTCGTGTGAGCAGGCTCGCACCCGGGGCTCTGGCGTCGGTCGCGCGCGATGCGCTGCACTGGGTGCACTCTTCTCCCCATCACCCGGAGGTCGCCGTGCTGACCCGAATCGACCACATCGGCATCGCCTGCCGCGACCTCGACAAGACGGTCGAGTTCTACCGCGCCACCTACGGCTTCGAGGTCTTCCACTCCGAGGTCAACGAGGAGCAGGGCGTCCGCGAGGCCATGCTCCGGATCAACGGCACCGACGACGGCGGCGCCTCCTACCTCCAGCTGCTGGAGCCCACCCGGCCCGACTCCACCGTGGCCAAGTGGCTGGAGAAGAACGGCGAGGGCGTGCACCACATCGCCTTCGGCACCGCGGACGTGGACGGCGACTCCGAGGCCATCCGGGACAAGGGTGTCCGGGTCCTCTACGACCAGCCGCGGACCGGCTCGATGGGGTCCCGGATCACCTTCCTGCACCCCAAGGACTGCGGCGGCGTGCTGACCGAGCTGGTCACCTCCGCCCAGCAGGCCCACGACGAGCACTGATCCCCGCCGGGCCCGCCCCGACGGGGGCGGCGCCCCGGCGGCATCCGACGGCCCGTCGGTCATGACCCGTCAGTAACCTGGCGGGGAGAGCCGGAAAACCCCCCTGCGACCATTCCCCCGCAGTGCGCTCCCACTACAATGCCCAGGTGCGCGAAGGCTCCGGGTAACGGAGACGACGGGCACGGCCGAAGACAGGCCCGTCCGCCCGCCGGCGGTCGGCCCGTCGCAAGGGGAGTCCCGGTACGCGGGCACGGCTGAACAGTCGCAAGACGGATCTGTCACCATTCTCCACAAGGCAAGAGTTCGCCCAGGAGTCCACTCGGACGGGGGAACGCGGCACCCCCGCGCTCCCGCGCCCCGGACTCCGACGACCGCGGCGGGCGGCCCCGGCATGACGGGGAGCCGTCCACCGGCTGCGGATGCAAGGAGCCAGTCGGACCGGCCCCGGACAACGGGAGCCCGGAACCGGCCGGGTCGAGGACGCGACCAGGAGATGGATGGGACCGCGGAGTGCGGGGCAACGACCGCTACGAGGCTGACGATCACCTCTCCCAGTTCGAGGCCGAGATGGGCCGGACTCGGAAGGAGCGGGACAAGGCAGTCGAGCATGCCGAGGACCTCGCCTACCAGGTGGAGGTGCTCCGGGCGAAACTGCACGAGTCCCGCCGGATGCTCGCCCAGCCGCGCGCCTTCGACGCCGTCTCCGGCCAGGCGGAGCAGATGCTCCGCACCGCCGAGATGCAGGCCCAGCAGCTGCGCGCCGACGCCGAGCGCCAGCTGCGCGACTCCCAGGCCGCCACCCAGCGGATCATGGCCGAGGCCGCCGAGCGCACCGCCCGGCTGGAGGCCGAGCTCACCGCCCGACGCCGCCAGCTGGAGGACGAGCTCACCGAGCTGCGCCGCTCCGCCGAGCAGCACGTCAACGGCTGGGCCGAGCAGACCCGGGCGGGCTCCGAGCAGGAGGCCCAGCGGCTGCTCCAGGACGCCCGCGCCGAGGCCGAGCGGATGGTCGCCGCCGCCCGCGCCGAGGCCGTCGCCCTCGCCGACCAGGCCCGCGCCCAGACCGCCGCCGACGTGGACGCCGCCCGCGGCGAGGCCCACGCCGCCGCCGAGGCAGCCCTCCAGCGTGCCCAGAACGACGCCGAGCGCCTGCTGCGCGCCGCCTCCGAGCAGGCCCAGCAGGCCGGCGCCCAGGCCGCGGCCGACGTGGACGCCGCCCGCGGCGAGGCCCAGCAGCAGCTGGCCGCCGCGCACGCCGCCGCCGAGGGCCGGCTGACCGCCGCCCAGGCCGAGATCGGCCAGCTCAAGGCACAGGCCGCCGCCGAGCAGGCCCGGGCCGAACAGCAGCTCGCCGCCGCCAAGGCCGAGATAGACCGGCTGCGCGCCGAGGCCATCGCCGAGGCGGAGCGCACCCGCCGCGAGGCCGCCGAGCTGCGCGCCCAGGCCGAGCAGGCCGCCGAACAACTCCAGGCCGACGCCGAGGCCGCCGCCGAGCGCAAGGCCCTGGACGGCGAGGCCGCCAACGAGCAGCGCTCGCAGACCGCCCGGGCCGAGGTCGCCCGGATGGTCGCCCAGGCCACCAAGGAAGCCGGGGCGATCCGCGCCGAGGCCGAGGCCGTCCGCACCGCGGCCGCCACCAAGCAGGCCGAGGCCGACGCCGCCAAGGCCGCCGCGGCCGAGGAGAGCGAGCGGCTGCGGGCCACCGCCGAGTCGGTCGCCACCGAGCTGAGGACCGAGGCCGAGGCGGCGATCGCCGAGCTGCGCGCCCAGACCGAACGGGACGTCGCCGAACTGCGTGCCCAGGCCGAGGCCGACGCCCAGCGGCTGCGCAACCAGGCCGAGGAGGAGGGCCGGGCGGCAGGCGCCAAGGACGCCACCGTCCACCTCGCCAAGGCCGCCAAGACCGCCGAGGAGGTGCTCGGCCGGGCCGACCAAGACGCCGAGACCGCACGCGGTGAGGCCGCCGCCGAGGCCGAACGCATCCGCGCCGAGGCCGCCGCCGAGGCGCAGCGGCTGCGCGAGCAGGCCCAGGCCGCCGTCGAGCAGGCCCAGAACGCCGCCCTGGACGACGCCGCCGCGATCCGCGAGCGGATCGAGCGGATGCAGGACGAGGCGGCCCGGCTGCGCGCCGAGGCCGAGGAGCTGCGCGCCCAGGCCGCCGCCGACGCCGACCGGGTGCGCGGCGAGGCCCGCCGCCAGG
>NZ_JBHUAF010000550.1:0-4126 GCF_042789895.1 Kitasatospora sp. NPDC056783 | reverse complement strand
CCCGGCCCCGGCCGGGCCCGCCCCCGGTCTCACTCCGGCCCCGGTCTCACTCCGGCCCCGGTCTCACCCCGCCCCCGGTCTCACTCCGGCCCCGGTCTCACCCCGCCCCCGGTCTCACTCCGGCCCCGGTCTCACTCCGCCCCCGGTCTCACTCCGGCCCCGGCCCGCCCCGGCCCGCCCCCGGTCTCACTCCGGCCCCGGCCGGGCCCGACCCCGGTCTCACTCCGGCCCCGGCCCGCCCCCGGGGTTCAGGCGTAGCGGTCGAACAGGCCCCGCAGGTAGTCCTCCAGGCGCCCCGTCAGCACGGCGGGTGTCAGGTCCGTGCGGCCCAGCTCCCGCCACGGCTCGGCGACCTTGCGGGCGTCGGGCGCGAACGCCAGCGCGTCCAGCAGGCGCCAGTACAAGTGGGCGCGGCCCGTGGCCAGTTCGCGCCCGCCCGCCGCCGTGTAATGATCCGCGAAGGCCAGGCCCGCCCCGGGGCCGTGCAGCAGGGCCAGCGCGGTGGAGCAGTGGGCGACGTCCAGGTCCGCCGGGCCCCAGGACGTCTCCACCCAGTCCACCACCCCCGACACCGCCTCCCGCCCGCCCTCGCCGTCGAACAGCACGTTGCCCGGATGGAAGTCCCGGTGCAGGAAACACGGCTCGTACGCGGGCACCGCGCCGCCGATCACCGCGACCGCCCGCTCCCACAGCCCGGCCCGGTCCGTGCCCTCGGGCGCCACCACCCGCTCGGGCGCCGTCCACGCCTGCCACTCGCGCGGCCGCTCCCGCTCGCCGACGTCCAGGGCGTGCACGGCGGCCAGCTGCGCGGCCAGCAGCCGGGCGCGCGGCGGCGCGTGGCGGTCCCCGGCCACCCGCACCCCGCCGGGCAGCAGCGTCATCAGCAGCGACGGGTGCTCGCACACCGTCCCCGCAGCGTCCACGGCGACCAGGCGCGCCGCCGTGACGGCGCTGCCCTCCAGCAGTCCCAGCACCGCCGCCTCGCGCGCCAGCAGCCCCGGCGCGTGACGGCGGTAGAACGGCTCCACGAACGAGCGCAGCACCAGCGCGTACGGCCCCGCCCCGTCCGGGCCCTCGATGTCCAGGCGGCGCATCCGCGAGGTCCACCCGCCCTTCAGGGCGCTCACCCGGGCGATCCGCTCACCGGGCGCCAGATGCCCCTCGGCCCACGCGCGCGTGCGCTCCCACCCCGGCCCCCAGCCCCCGCCGTCGTCGGTCACGGCCGCCAAGCCTACGCCCCGCCCCCGGCCGGCCCCCGGGCGGGCACCGCCGGCGGGCTTTGCCGGCAGGTGCTCAACTCCCGCACGGCCAGGGCCCCGAGCCCCTTGTCCCGGCCGGGGTCGACGATTGACGGGAGGGCGCTCCCGGGATCGGCCGAGGGCCGCAGGTCACCACGCACACCAGGGGAGAGTGCCGCCATGCCCGGGGGCGTCGTCTTCGGGACCACCGGGGGAGCGGAGGTCCTGACGCCACCGAACGCCCCCTGCCCCGGCCCGGGCCCGGCGAAGTGCGCCCGAAGGCCGCCGCGATCGGCCTCAGCCACGCCGAGGCCCTCTTCCGCGCCGGCACCTGCCCGGAGCGGCCCGTGCCTGTCCGTCACCCTCGGCTACGAGGCCTCGGGCACCGTCGAAGCCGTCGGCGAGGGCGTCACCGCCACCGCCGTCGGCGACCTCGCCGACACCGTGCCCGCGTTCTCCCGGAACGGCCACGGCGTCCACGCCACCCGCGTCCTGGTGCCCTGCCCGCCCGCGTCGCCGCCCCCACCGCCCCGGCCCGCCTCACCCCCGTCCGGGGCGCGGCCGTGTGGGTGCCCTGCCTCACCGTCTGCGGCGCCCTCGCCGAGGACGGCCGCCCGCGCCCCGGCGGCCACGTGCTGGTCACCGCCGCCTCCGGCGCGGGCCCGGCCGCGATCCGCACCGCCCGCCGCCCGGGCGCCCGCCCCGTCGCCGCCGCCCGCGCCCGCGCCAAGGCCGAACGGCCGCGCGAGGCCGGTGTTCGCGAGGCCGCCGTCACCGGGGAGGACGACCCGGCGGACCGCGTCCACCGGGCGGGCGCCGGGCGCGGGGTGCGCACCGTCCTCGACCCCGCCGCCCGTGCCGCGCCCTCGCCCGTGCCCTCGCCCGGGGCGGGCGCCTGGCCGCCCGCGGACGCCCGGCCCGCGCGAGACCCCGCCGCCGGGCCAGGACACCCCCGCCCCGGTCAGCGGCCGCTTCCACGGCACGCGCGAGGCCACCCGCGGTGGCGAACGCCCGTGCCGCGCCCGCGCGTTCGTCACCGCGGACCCGGCCGGCGGACCGTCCGTCCCGCTCCTGGGCCGCTTCTTCGAAGGGCCTCGACGCCCTCGCCGGGGCCCACCGTCACCCGCTGCCCTGCCCCCGGGCCGCCCTGACCGACCTGACCGCCCTGACCGCCCGGGCCGACCCGACCGCCCGGGCCGCCCGGGCCGCCGGGCGCCCCTCACACCCCCCGGGCCTGCCCGGCCTCCGCGTCCGCGGCCGCCACCACCGCCGTCAACAGGCCCGGGAAACGCCGCTCCAGCTCCTCACTGCGCAGCGCGTTCATCTTGGTGGTGCCCACGTAGTACTGGCGCAGCACCCCCGCCTCGCGCAGCACGCTGAAATGGTGGCTGGAGGTGGAGCGTCCCACCGGCAGCTCGAAGGAACCGCAGCTGAGGTGCGCCCCCGAGTGCGCGAGCGTGCGTACCACCGTCCGGCGGGCCGGATCAGCGAGCGCCTCCAGTACCTTCTGGACGCTCACGTCCTCCACGCCAGGGTGCACGATCACCCGCGCCGCCACGCGTGCCCGTCCCACACCCACCACCCCTTCCCAACACTCGGCCCCCGTCCGTCAGATGGTCAAAAGCCGCGCGTCGCGCGCGACTTCACGTGCACGACGCTACTACGGCCGGCCTGCCTGTCACGCCCGCCGCAACACCCGCGCAACACCGGTCCTCGCCGGAGGGAGGGGGACGCGCCGCGGGAAAGGGGCGGACGGGCAGGGGAGGGGACGGCGGGGCGGGGCCCGGCCGTACGGCGGGAAGGGGGAAGGACAGGGAGAGGGAAGGAGACCGACGTCATCGTCGTCTACGCCCGCACCCACCCCCGAGGCGGCGCCCTCGGCGTCACCGCCTTCCTCGTCGACGCCGACACCCCCGGCCTGACCAGCGGAAACCCCATCAAGAAGACGGGACTGCGCACCTCCTCGCTCTCCGAGTTCCACCTCGACGGCGTGCGCGTGCCCGCCGACCGCGTCCCGGGCCGCGTCGGCGGCGGCTTCCTCGTCCTCGGCCACGTCTTGAAACGCGAGATCCTCTGCTCCTTCAGCGTCAGCACCGGTGAGATGCGGCACCGCCTGGAACGCTGCCCCGACCGCGCCGAGACCCGCATGTCCTTCGGCAGGCCCATCGGCTCCTGCCCGTCGGCCGCCGACAGGATCGTCGACACCAGGATCCGCCTGGAAACCGCCCGCGAGTGGCTGTAGGCACCGCCCAGCGCCTGGAAGCCGGCGGCGACGTCACCGTCGACCCGGCCATCGCCAAACTCCTCGCCAGCGAATCCGGCCTCGCCGCCTCGCAGGCCGCCGTCCAGGTCCTCGGCGGCAACGGCTGCATGTCCGAGTACGGACTGGAGAAGGACGTGCGCGACGCCGTCGCCGGCACCGGCCGCTCCGGCAGCAACGAGACCCGGTACGACCGCGTCGCCGCCGTGCTCGGACTGGGCAGATGAGCACCCCCGCCGCCCCGCCGCCCCCGCGGCCCCGCCGGATCCGGTCACCTCAAAGGCTGCGGCGCCCGCACCCGCGCCGACCTCACCCCCCGCGCTGGCCTCACCCCCGCGCCGGCACCGTCCCCGCCCGCGCCGGCACCGTCCCCGCCCTCACCGGCCCGCGGCACGGCGTGCCCGGCGCCCCGCCGCCCCCGCCGGATCCGGTCACCTCAAAGCCTGCGGCGCCCGCACCCCCGCCGGCCTCACCCCCGCGCCGGCACCGTCCCCGCCCGCGCCGGCACCGTCCCCGCCCGCGCCGGCCCGCGGCACGGTGTGCCCGGCGGTCCCGCCGGATCCGGTCACCTCAAAGTCTGCGGCGCCCGCCCCCGCCGCGGCCGCGCCCCCGGCGGCGCGCGGGGCGC
>NZ_JBHUAF010000549.1:0-4162 GCF_042789895.1 Kitasatospora sp. NPDC056783 | reverse complement strand
GGCCCCCCTCAGACCACACGAACGACTCTCGACTTACGAAAGAGGGCTTGACGACCAGTGCTTGACGTCAACTTCTTCGACGAGCTCCGCATCGGCCTGGCCACCGCCGACGACATCCGCCAGTGGTCCCACGGCGAGGTCAAGAAGCCGGAGACCATCAACTACCGCACCCTGAAGCCGGAAAAGGACGGGCTCTTCTGCGAGAAGATCTTCGGTCCCACCCGGGACTGGGAGTGCTACTGCGGCAAGTACAAGCGCGTCCGCTTCAAGGGCATCATCTGCGAGCGCTGCGGCGTCGAGGTGACCCGCGCCAAGGTGCGCCGCGAGCGGATGGGCCACATCGAGCTGGCCGCCCCGGTCACCCACATCTGGTACTTCAAGGGTGTCCCGTCCCGCCTGGGCTACCTGCTGGACCTGGCGCCGAAGGACCTCGAGAAGGTCATCTACTTCGCCGCCTACATGATCACCTGGGTCGACGACGAGCGCCGCCAGCGCGACCTCCCGTCCCTGGAGGCGCACGTCTCGGTCGAGCGCCAGCAGATCGAGAACCGCCGCGACTCCGACCTCGAGGCCCGTGCCAAGAAGGCCGAGACCGACCTGGCCGAGCTGGAGGCCGAGGGCGCCAAGGCCGACGTGCGCCGCAAGGTGCGCGAGGGCGCCGAGCGCGAGATGAAGCAGCTGCGCGACCGCGCGCAGCGCGAGCTCGACCGCCTCGACGAGGTGTGGGCCCGCTTCAAGAACCTCAAGGTCCAGGACCTCGAGGGCGACGAGCTGCTCTACCGCGAGCTGCGCGACCGCTTCGGCACCTACTTCTCCGGCTCGATGGGCGCGGCGGCCCTCAAGGACCGCCTCGAGACCTTCGACCTGGCGGAGGAGTCCGAGCGCCTGCGCGAGATCATCCGCACCGGCAAGGGCCAGAAGAAGACCCGTGCGCTCAAGCGCCTCAAGGTCGTCTCCGCGTTCCTGCAGACCACCAACAAGCCCAACGGCATGGTGCTGGACTGCGTCCCGGTCATCCCGCCGGACCTGCGTCCGATGGTGCAGCTGGACGGTGGCCGCTTCGCGACCTCCGACCTGAACGACCTGTACCGCCGCGTCATCAACCGCAACAACCGCCTGAAGCGGCTTCTCGACCTCGGTGCCCCCGAGATCATCGTGAACAACGAGAAGCGCATGCTCCAGGAGGCCGTCGACGCGCTGTTCGACAACGGCCGCCGCGGCCGTCCGGTCACCGGTCCGGGCAACCGCCCGCTGAAGTCCCTCAGCGACATGCTGAAGGGCAAGCAGGGTCGTTTCCGCCAGAACCTGCTCGGCAAGCGAGTCGACTACTCGGCCCGTTCGGTCATCGTCGTCGGCCCGCAGCTCAAGCTGCACCAGTGCGGTCTGCCGAAGGCCATGGCGCTGGAGCTCTTCAAGCCGTTCGTGATGAAGCGCCTGGTCGACCTGAACCACGCGCAGAACATCAAGTCGGCCAAGCGCATGGTCGAGCGCGCCCGCCCGGTCGTGTGGGACGTCCTCGAAGAGGTCATCGCCGAGCACCCGGTCCTGCTGAACCGTGCGCCCACCCTGCACCGCCTCGGCATCCAGGCCTTCGAGCCGCAGCTGGTCGAGGGCAAGGCCATCCAGATCCACCCGCTCGTCTGCACCGCGTTCAACGCGGACTTCGACGGTGACCAGATGGCCGTCCACCTGCCGCTCTCCGCGGAGGCGCAGGCCGAGGCCCGCATCCTGATGCTGTCCTCGAACAACATCCTGAAGCCGGCCGACGGTCGCCCCGTCACCATGCCGACCCAGGACATGGTGCTCGGTCTGTTCTTCCTGACCTCGGACCGCGACAACGTGAAGGGCGCCGGCCGCACCTTCTCGTCGACCGCCGAGGCGATCATGGCCTTCGACGCCCGCGACCTGGACGTCCAGGCCCCGATCGAGCTGCGCCTGCCGGCCGGCACCGTCCCGCCGCGCGGCTGGACCCCCCCGCTGGACGAGGACGGCCAGTCGACCTGGTACGACGGCGAGCCCTTCCGCCTGAGCACCACCCTGGGCCGCGCGCTCTTCAACGAGCTGCTGCCCGAGGACTACCCGTTCGTCGACTACGAGGTGGGCAAGAAGCAGCTCTCCGCGATCGTCAACGACCTGGCGGAGCGCTACCCCAAGGTCGTCGTCGCGGCGACCCTGGACAACCTGAAGGCGTCCGGCTTCCACTGGTCGACCCGCTCGGGTGTCACCGTCTCCATCTCGGACGTCGTCGTCCCGCCGAACAAGCCCCAGATCCTGGAGGGCTACGAGGCCAAGGCGGAGAAGGTCCAGCGTCAGTACGAGCGCGGCCTGATCACCAACGACGAGCGCAAGCAGGAGCTCATCGGCATCTGGACCCAGGCGACCAACGAGGTCGCCGAGGCCATGAACGTGAACTTCCCGAAGACGAACCCCATCTTCATGATGGTCGACTCGGGTGCTCGCGGAAACATGATGCAGATGCGCCAGATCGCCGGTATGCGTGGTCTGGTGTCGAACGCGAAGAACGAGACCATCCCGCGACCCATCAAGGCGTCGTTCCGTGAGGGTCTCTCCGTGCTGGAGTACTTCATCTCCACCCACGGTGCCCGTAAGGGTCTGGCCGACACCGCCCTCCGTACCGCCGACTCCGGTTACCTCACCCGTCGTCTGGTCGACGTCTCCCAGGACGTCATCATCCGCGAGGAGGACTGCGGCACCGAGCGCGGCCTGAAGCTGGCGATCGGCTCCGTGGGCGCGGACGGCGTGCTGCGCAAGGCCGACGACGTCGAGACCAGCGTCTACGCCCGGATGCTCGCCGAGGACATCACGGTGGACGGCAAACTGCTGGCCACCGCGAACACCGACCTCGGTGACGTCCTGATCGACGAGCTGATCCGCCACGGCATCGGCGAGGTCAAGACCCGCTCGATCCTGACCTGTGAGTCGGCCGTCGGCACCTGTGCCATGTGCTACGGGCGCTCGCTGGCCACCGGCAAGCTGGTCGACATCGGTGAGGCGGTCGGCATCATCGCCGCCCAGTCCATCGGTGAGCCCGGTACCCAGCTGACCATGCGTACCTTCCACACCGGTGGTGTGGCCGGTGACGACATCACCCAGGGTCTGCCGCGTGTCGTCGAGCTCTTCGAGGCCCGTACCCCGAAGGGTGTGGCTCCGATCTCGGAGGCCGCCGGCCGGGTCCGGATCGAGGACACCGAGAAGACCCGCAAGCTGGTCATCACGCCGGACGACGGCACCGACGAGATCGCCTACCCGGTCTCGAAGCGTGTGAAGCTGCTCGTCAGCGAGGGCGAGGCGGTCGAGGTCGGCCAGAAGCTGACCATGGGTGCCACCAACCCGCACGACGTCCTGCGCATCATGGGCCAGCGTGCCGTCCAGGTCCACCTGGTCGCCGAGGTCCAGAAGGTCTACAACTCGCAGGGTGTGTCGATCCACGACAAGCACATCGAGATCATCATCCGGCAGATGCTCCGCCGCGTGACGATCATCGAGTCGGGCGACGCCGAGCTGCTGCCCGGCGAGCTGGTCGAGCGCGGTCGCTTCGAGCAGGAGAACCGCCGCGTCGTCGCCGAGGGCGGTCACCCCGCCTCCGGCCGTCCGCAGCTGATGGGTATCACCAAGGCCTCGCTGGCCACCGAGTCCTGGCTGTCGGCCGCCTCCTTCCAGGAGACGACCCGGGTCCTCACCGACGCGGCGATCCACGCCAAGTCGGACCCGCTGCTGGGCCTCAAGGAGAACGTCATCCTCGGTAAGCTCATCCCGGCCGGTACGGGTCTGCCCCGCTACCGCAACATCCGGGTCGAGCCGACCGAGGAGGCCAAGGCCGCGATGTACTCGGCCGTCGGCTACGACGACTACGACCTGTCGCCCTTCGGCGCCGGCTCCGGCCAGGCGGTCCCGCTGGACGACTACGACTACGGTCCGTACACCGGCTGAGTCGCGGGTCTGTGATCGCAGGGCGGTCACCCCTCACGGGGTGGCCGCCCTGCGGCGTTCCGGAGCGCCGGGAGGGGCCGTCGGGAAACCGATTGGGATATTCGGGCGAAGTCGCGTAGAGTCGTGTTCACCGACGCGGGGTGGAGCAGCTCGGTAGCTCGCTGGGCTCATAACCCAGAGGTCGCAGGTTCAAATCCTGTCCCCGCTACTC